>DAZF01000077.1 GCA_002507205.1 Methanolobus sp. UBA32
CGACCACCAGGATGCGATATCCCAGAGAGACACCGGATGGTTACAGCTCTACGCAGAGAACACACAGGAGATCTCAGATATGACCGCACAGGCATACAAGATCTCAGAGGACAAGGACATCCTCATGCCTTCAATGATCTGTATGGACGGTTTTATCCTGTCACACGTTTACGAACCTGTCGTACTTCTTGAACAGGACCTTACAGATGAATTCCTGCCTGCATTTGAACCGGACTGTGTTCTTGATCCGAAGAACCCAATGAGTTTCGGAGCATTTGCAGACCCTAACTACTACACCGAATTCAGATACCTGCAGGAACAGGCAATGCAAAGATCTCTTCAGAAAATAGAGGATGTAGCTAATGAATTCTACGACGTATACGGAAGATACTACGGAGGACTTATTGATGAGTACCGAACAGATGATGCAGAAGTCATCATCATGGCAATGGGATCCATTATCGGAACCATTAAGGACGTCATTGATAAACTCAGGGACAGGAATGTAAAGGTAGGTCTTTTGAAGGTCAGGTCATTCAGACCATTCCCTGCAGCTGCAATCAGGAATGCTCTGAAGGATGCAAAGGTTGTTGTCGTACTTGACAAGAACATCTCACTTGGACTGAACGAAGGCGCACTTTTCACTGAAACAAAGTCAGCCCTTTACAACAGCAAGCTTGACGTACCTATTGTCGGCTATATGATCGGCCACGGTGGACGTGACATCAAGGTAGACCTGATAGAGAAGATCATCGATGAGGCACAGGAAGTCATGAAGACAGGTATCAAGATCGAGAGCCAGTTTACCGACCTGAAGGAGGAACTACTATGAAATCATTGTTAGCCCCGGGACACAGAGGATGTGCAGGTTGCTGTGATGCAATGGCTGCAAAGTTCACACTTATGGGCGCCGGAGAGGACTGTATAGTAATCAACCCAACCGGATGCCTTGAAGTTATGACCACCCCGTTCCCTGAAACTGCATGGGATGTACCATGGATACACTCACTTTTCGAGAATGCAGCTGCTGTCGGGTCTGGTGTTGAGGCTGCCCTGAAGGCCCTTGGCAAGAAACAGAACACCAAGGTAGTTGTCATGGGTGGAGACGGTGCAACACTTGACATAGGTATGCGTTCCATTTCAGGTGCCTTTGAAAGAGGACATGACCTCACTTACGTCTGTATTGACAATGAGGCTTACATGAACACCGGTGTGCAGAGAAGTGGTGCAACACCATTCAATGCATCAACCACCACAAGCCCTGCTGGTAAGGTATCCTTTGGAAACCAGAGACCAAAGAAGAACATGCCTGCTATTATGGTGGCACACGGTGCTCCATATGTTGCCACAACATCCCTTGCATATCCAAAGGACATGATCAATAAAGTAAAGAAGGCCACAGAAATTGAAGGACCGACCTATATACACTGCCACGCACCATGTACCACAGGATGGGGATTCGATACTTCCAAGACTGTAGAGGTCGCCAGGATGGCAGTACAGACAGGTCTCTGGCCACTGTACGAAGTTGAAGAAGGCGAAGTTACCAAGGTCAGGAAGATCGGTAAGTCAATTAAGCCTGTTGAGGAATATCTCAAGATGCAGCGTCGTTTCAGCCACCTTTTCAAAATGGAAGGCGGAGCTGAAGAGATCGCTAAGATCCAGGCAATCGCTGATAAGAACATTGAAATGTACGGGCTCTAAACCCGTATCTTTTATTATTTTATTTTTATCGTTCCATACATTTGTATTTTGTTTTATCATACCAGTTATTATTTTTATTTCTAGTCGAAATGATGGGGTACCGAATAAACATAAGAAGTATCAGATGCCTAATTAGCCTCATGACCGTGCAATCTCAAGTACCTGATAACAGTAAGAATTTTAACCGAATTTTTGAGATGCTGCAGGACGAGTATCCCAATGCTGAGCCTATGCTTCATTTTAATAATCCACTGGAACTGATGGTGGCAACAATTCTTTCCGCCCAGTGTACAGACAAGCAGGTCAACAAGGTCACACAGGTACTGTTCAAAAAGTATCTCAGCGTAGAGGACTTTGCCAATGCAGACCTGACAGAACTTGGAAAGGATATCTACACAACAGGCTTCTATCACCAGAAGGCAAAGCACATCATCGGAAGTGCACAGCTCATCCTCACTGAATTCAATGGAAAAGTTCCAAACACCATGGAAGATCTGCTTAAACTGCCAGGTGTGGGAAGAAAAACAGCCAATATAGTTCTGGCAAGGGGATTTGACATCATCGAGGGCATTGCAGTGGATACACACGTAACTCGTCTGTCTCAAAAACTCGGATTCACCCGGAACAGTGACCCTAAAAAGATAGAGATCGACCTGATGGCCCTTGCGAGAAAAGAGGATCTGGAAAATCTGTCCATGACACTGATACTCCACGGCAGGAATGTGTGCATTGCGAGAAGACCTAAGTGTGGAGAGTGTGTTGTTAATGCGTTGTGTCCTTCAAGTGAAGTTTGAAGGTAATTCTTAAAATCATTTTTTTAATTATGCCAAAACCAGATAGTTCTTTAACCTGTTGCCTCTGCAATTAGTATATTAAAAAAGTTTTTCTTACAATAAATAAATACATGTGGCCGAAATTATATTTTATTAAAAAAAACATATTCAAAGTAAGAGGAGGGTGGAAATGCGGTTCATGGATATAATGACATGGGATCCAAAGGATAATGAGGAAATCAATGAGCGATATATGTCATGGGAATACCCCGAAGGTTACAATGTGATTTCTGAATGGCTTGATGTATCCTCATGCAGAATCTTCATTATTTACGACCTTGACAATGAAGAAGCATATGCCAGAGCTACTTTCCCGTGGAAAGATATCTCAAAACTTGAAACCATTCCTGTAATGGATATTAAAAAAGCCATTGAGATCGGTGAAAAGATGGAAGCAGAAATGGCAATGGCCTGATAAATTAAGAAAAAAAAGGTTCTGTAGAAATCCTGCTAATTCCAACTCTTAACTTGGCAATTTTCAATAACTACATTATTTCAGTAGTCTTTAGAATGGTAGTGAAGGAACGTGCCGCCTGCGGCGGGTGGTCGTATTGTTCTTTGTTTGTAATGATTTTTTGTAGAACTATAAGAAACAAAAGGCAAGGGAACAATAAGTTTGACCAATCAGAAGTCGTGAATAACTAAAAACATCCCGGTGGGTCCGGCGAAGCCGGCACGATCCGAAAAAAGTGAAGTAAACAATCTGTTGCTTAAACTTTACTTCTGCATTCAAATGAGGATTTCTACAGAGCCCTAAAGGGCAAAAAGATTGGTGGGTTAATAGCAGTTCCATATCGTGCAATCTCCACACTTATAAAATGTGGATTTGTAGAACCACTAAAGGAACAAGAAATTGAATCACTGGTGATGAAATTCATAGATGGGTATGTGTATCTTTTTTCAGGACAGGCAAAATTCAGGATAACAACTGTTCCAAAGCGGGATAGCCAATCAGATGAACCTATGAAATACAGGATTAATGCGAAATAGACTAAATACTTTTCACATTCAAATATGAAACTTAATCACCATAACATGTTACATGGATTTACCTATCATAACATCTATGAAATTTAGTTTAGTTGGAGTTATAGGTAGATTTGTGTTGTAAACAGATATTAAAACAACAATAGATATATACTATTTTTTAAAATGTATTTTAGTGATTGGAGGTACTATGTCATTTCTTAAAAAAATATTAAAAATTGGTTTAGGTATAGTGGTAGCATTTATTTTATTAATACTCATTGTTGGACTTACAGTTGATACAGATTCTACTGATGATGGAACGAGTAATATAAACGTAGTTGATAATAGCAATACAAAAAATGATGATAACGAAGTAGCTGCAAAGGGAAACTATGCAGTTGGTGATAGAGTTATTGTTGGTGAAGTTGCATACACAGTTACTGAAGTAGACGTTGATAATGATGATCCTGCATGGATAGACCTTGGTGTAGAATTTGAAAATCTTGGTGATGACACAAGAGAATATTATGACCCTGATAATAATGTGAAATTGATTAGTGAAAAGGGGCAAACATATGAACCACTGAATGGTCTTACTACATGGGAACGTGGTTTTGATGAATTAAGACCAAGAATTCCAATGGAAGTCTACCTTGTTTTTGAGGTTCCACGTGGACAAAAGTATTATGCCGAAGTTGGAGACTCGTTTTGGGATGATGGTGAAACAATTTATATTGGAATGGTTACAGAATAAAAATGTTAAACCTTAGATTGTTGATGATGTAAAGACAATCTAAGATTATCTTTTTCTTTTCATTAACAGCTTTACAGCTTTTTTACATTCCAATGAGTATGAATACATCAACAAATATAAATTATTTAACATCTATCAATTCTACTCTAACTTTCTGATGGCGAAGGACTTCCCATTCTTCTTGAAGTTTAGGTGGAATTGTGTAAGAAAGAGTGATACGTCCATCAATCCCCTGTTTAGAATGATGAAATGTTTGCTTTCCGCTCATACCTTCAATTTGTTTGCCATTTCTATCTTTAATATTGACTTCAATTCTATTTTTACCCACAATTAAATCACGGAAGCTACAATTATTATACCAAAACTGATTATCTCTGATTTCATAGTCATCATCAACTGCAATTGGTTCTTTGTCCATATTTACACCTGATTTTAAAGATATTAATAATAAACCTTAAATTTATCGTTTTGAACCTATCTAAAAATTTGTATTTTGGTTGTTTTATAACATTTGAAATTAACACATATTTTACACTTCACCTGATGAAAGGAAATATTATAGTCACATATAATCTTTGAAAAAACGAGCCACTAAAATTTTTATGAAGCTTTCTACAGAGCCAAAAAGAATAACCTGACATTCCTGTCAGGATTCTTTTTTTATTATGAAAAAGGGAAACTGAGACCGGGAATTATTTTAAGTTACTGTTTCTCCATCGCCTTAGCCTTCAATTCTTTCGGCATTTTTTCAATAGCATACCTGAGCGCAGTCCTGGGCATGACTTTCTTATTCCTCATTACGTAATCGAATACTTCCTGTTGATGCTGCTTACTCGCTTCCTTGAGCATCCACCCATACCCTTTCTGCACAAGATCATCCTCATCCGTTAACAGCAAGTCAGCTATTAGCAGCACGTCATCAAGGAAATTTCCCCTGCGTGCAGGCAAAATAAGCGTAACGGCAGCGGCACGTCTGTACCAGCGGTTATCCGAAACGGTCCATTTTTTGAGCAAATCAATGAACTGAGGATACATGTCGATGAATGTACCAATGGTGTGATTGCAGAGAGTATCGCATTTTGCCCAGTTGTTGACATAATCCCCTACCCATCTCTCGAATACAGCGAAATCCTCAGGTTCATACTGCTTTTTCAAGTAGTATGACCATTCGAATGCAATGAACGCTTCCTCCATGTAATCAGAACTGAGGAGTTCATCACAGAGTGCAAATATCTCAGGCTTACTTTTGTCGGATACTTTCTTGAAATAGTCCTTTGCTATTTTTCTGGCAACCGGTGTCTTCATGCCATAGCACTTGATTTGCTCTTTGAAGAAGCGGTTTGAACTGGCTCTTGCTTCTTCGTCTGAATTTTGCTCGAGCTCGGCTCTTATTTGAGAGATGACGTCGTTCATCAGAATTTTATTTGCAGGATTAGGAGATAATTGTGGTGGGTGAGTGGAAGTTTTGACACTAACAAATATTCATTTCCCATAATCCCTCATAACTTCTCATAACATTTATAATTTATTTTCATTATCAATCAATTTTATATATCAAACCCCACTTCTACCCACCCATAAGAACAATTCTTGACGCGAGTCAGCTGGCTTCTATATGGAAAAACAAAATAAAGTTTCACAATACTTCAAAGAATCGTTTACGAGCGACTTAAAGGCCGGATTTATCACGGCTGTTGTGGCGTTGCCACTCGCCATTGCTTTTGCCATTGCCTCAGGTGTGGAACCTCAGATGGGGTTGTACACGGCTGTCATCGCAGGTATGCTGGTCTCAGCAAACGGAGGCTCCAGATACTCGATCACCGGACCCACAGGAGCAATGACTGTCATCATTCTTTCAACACTGCACGGCTTCGGGTTTGAAGGACTATTTCTTGCAGGCTTCCTTGCAGGTGTATTTCAGATACTGTTCGGGATCCTGAAACTTGGTAAGGTTGTAAAATACATCCCCCTACCCGTCATATCAGGATTCACGAGCGGTATCGGTGCAATTATACTCATCGGACAGATACCCAATGCCCTCGGACTTGTGATAACTTCAAAAGAACATGTATGGGAAACATTGTACGCTGTTATCTCCAGCCTCGACCTTCTCGATACCACTGCTATAATGATCTGTCTTGCCACCATTCTGCTCCTGTTATACCTCCCGGGACTCATGGCAAGGATCAGATACATCAACAGTCTCCCACCTTCCATTATAGCACTGGTACTCTCCATCCTGATGGTCTTTTACTTCAAGATTCAGATACCGCTTGTCGGCAGCATCCCTGCCGGGCTTCCGCAGATACAGATGCTAAACTTTAACCTCGAACTGCTCATGGCCATACTGCCAGCTGCCTTTACCATTGCACTTCTGGGAGCAATCGAAGCCCTGCTCTGTGCCGTTGTATGTGACGGTATGACAAACAGCAAACATGACAGCAACAGGGAACTTGTCGGTCAGGGAGTCGCTAACATGGTACTTCCCTTCTTCTCAGGAATCCCATGTACAGCAGCCATTGCCAGAAGTGCCGTCAACATCAGGGAAGGTGCAAAGACACAGATGTCAGGTATCATCCACGCCCTGATACTGCTGACAATACTTCTCTTCCTGGGTCCGGTTGCTGCTTTCATCCCAAAGGCCTACCTCGCCGGTGTGCTTATCCTCGTTTCCCTGAGGATGATCAACATAACAGAGTTCAAGACCACCATGCACATCAGCAAGATGGACACCACTGTCCTGATCGTCACTTTCATGCTGACCGTGCTTACCGATCTCGTGTTCGCCGTACAGATGGGTATGTTCCTGTCCATAATCCTGCTCTTCATAAGACTGACAAATGTTATAGACATCCAGACAATGGAGAACTATGATAGGACAAAAGGCATCAACGCCACTATCTTTGCCGACCCCTACCTCGAAAAGAACGTATCGGTCTACACCATTAACGGCCCCTTCTTCTTCGGAGCCATGAACGTTTTTGAGAGCAAGATCAACGAGCATATGACTATCAGTAAGCCTCACATAATCCTGCGTATGCGCTATGTACCGTTCATCGATACAACAGGAATCGAACGCCTCAAAAGCTTCATCAAGTCAAGTAAGAAGATGCACCAGAAGGTCTACCTCACCTCGATTCAGCCTGAAGTTATGAAAAGAATAGAAAGCGATCTGGAACTCACAGAGCTAATGGAAAAACAGCATGTGCATGTTTGTGACAGCACACAGGAAGCTCTGGCTTTTCTGAAGAAGAAATACGAGAACGAAAAGAAGGTGTGACCGAACAAATCCAGTTGAGCTTGAACTCAAAGCTCAACCATCATCCCATAACCAAATTCATCAGTAGGCCTCTTGAAAAACCCGAACTTCTCATAGAAGGTTTCTCTTCCTTTTGCTGACATGAGAGTAATGTACGAATATTCCTGCACATTCTCTTTCAGGTATGACATTGTCCTTTGCATTAGTGCAGTTCCAATTCCCTGATTCTGGTATTCCAGCAGGACGATGACATCCGCAATGAAAAAGATGAATCAAACTTCCCATCTGCCCCACTTGATAAAACTCCTTTTCAGCACAAGCAAGGACACAGGTATCAGCAGCACAGATGCAAGTACAAGGTGGAAGTTCAGCTGTGCAAGGAAGATCATTGCCAGCACCACAGGACCTATGGCCAGCACATAACTTGCAAATGTACCTGCGCTGTATAGTGAAAATGTTGTGTTGAGACCGGTCAGGTAGACTGTCACTGAAACAACATAGATGGATACTGCAATGAACAGCAGGACTATGTGAATCATATCATTCATCCTGCCGGCATAAACGGTAGCTATTACAACCACTATAAGAGGGAATACATTCAGCAATGAATAACTGTTGAGCTTGCTTCTCAGTACATCAGGAACAGTGAGAGGAAGAAAAGCATAGGTACTGAACATATCGAACTCCACCAGCCAGTTGTACATGGAAGAAGCCATCATGCCAACAACCACTGCAAAGACCACAAGTATGTCCAGTCCGGGAACTGCCTTTAACAACTGTGGCAGGAATAACCAGACAAGCACAACCGGCACAAGGAATGAGAAGACTATTTTTCCGGCTCCTCCTTCACTGCGGCTGAAATCCAGATAATCCTTTGCCATAAAATGAGAGTAACCATAGAAACCCAGACGTTCAGCAATCTCCCTGAACTGGTTTTTGTAGTGCTTCTGGGACTGAGGATAATCGACTTTGAGAAATATCAATGATACTATCGAAGGCACAATGACAAGAGCAAGACAGCTAATGAGAGTATCCAGAGAAGGTTGGAGATAGAAGACAAGCGGTGGAAGTTCATACAGGCTGTCAAGACCGATTCCCCGGAAGAAGACCAAAAACACAATTGGGATCAGAAATATAAGGAAAAGTGCTTTCTTTCCCAGATTAGCGTATATCGTAGAGAGCAGAAATATCAGGGACAGACCGGTACAGAATGACAGGAACAGAGTTGTCAGCAGCATGAAGAATGAATATTGCAGATCCAGAATAACTGCACCTGCCACAAAGCCCACAGTGAATGGTAGCACATACAGGAAAAGATAGTAGATGACATCCTTTACGATGAAATTGGAAAAGATTTCCCTTTCAGAGATAGGAAGCGTTCGTGATGAATAGGCCAGCAGGCTTGCCTGTCCAAAGCGTCTGTTCATAACCTCCCTTCCAAGCAGACCGAATCCGCCAACCATGGAACCCATGAAGAGAAGCAGATAATGCAGTCCCAGCAACACTTCGGCCTGGCTGATTATTCTTCCGAATATTATCATGGAAAGTGAGAGTAACATGGAAACAGCTGCCACAACCACCGGGAAAAGGGCAAAACCCCTGTCTCCGAAGAATGAGGAATGCATTCTCCACTCTTCTTTCATCATGCTTTTGAACAGTTCAAACATAACAGACACCTCAGTTCACAAGCTCAAGGAAGAACTCTTCCAGTGGTTTGTCACCAATAACAGGGTCGTCCATTTTACCTGAAAATACCAGTTTCCCCTTGTAGATGATGCCCATACCTGTGCATATTTCCCTGGCGATCTCCAGAATGTGAGTGGATATGAAAACAGTGCCTCCCTTGCCCACATAATCCTTAAGGAAGTCCTTTACCTTCCGCTGCATAAGCGGATCAAGGTTGATCAGTGGTTCATCGATAATCACAAGTTCCGGTTCATGCAGGAACGCCTGTGCAAGCATCAGTTTCTGTCTTGTTCCCCTGGAAAGGTCCTTGCACAGCACATCCTTCTGCCCTGCAAAATCAAGATATGAGAACCACCACTCGCATTGCTCCTCAAAGCCCTTGAGTTTCCTTATCTTTGCAACGAAGTGTAGATACTCTTCAGCTGTAAGGAAACTTGGTGGTGTTTCCTGCTCGGGAATGATACCCGTAAGCTCTTTTACTTTCAAAGGATAGGCAAGCACATCAACTCCGTGTACAGAGACAGCACCTGCTGTTGGTTTTATCTGGCCTGTGAGCATCCTGATCATGGTGGTCTTACCGGAACCATTGGGACCCAGCAGGCCAAACAACTCACCTTTTTTGACTTCAAGGTTTACAGCATCTACAGCCCTTATATCGCCAAAATGCTTCGAGAGATCCTTTACGTTTATCAAATGTACCTACCTTCAAGCATTAGATTAAGTAATATTATATATCCAAAAAGTATAAATGTTTGGGGATAACGCACCCCAAAAATGAGAGTTCTTATGAAGAGAGCAATTTAGCAACTATCATTCGCGAACAACTGCTTCGCAAACGTTATTCTCTCTTCCAGACCCGGACCTTCAAACTCCTCTTCAACCTTTTTAAGCATGTCAGGTATCGGAATCTGTTGAGGGCATGCATCCAGACATTTGCCACACTGCACACACTGGGATGCGAAGTTTGTCTCAGCACCTCTGAGTATACCCCCCATCTTGGCAGCGTACATCATCATCAGCCTGTCACCGCCACCGAACATGTGCAGGTTGTTGTATACATCAAAACATGCGGGGATATCCACACCCTCAGGACATGGCATACAGTATCTGCATCCGGTACAGTTGATCTTCATAAGCTCACCGTACTTCTCTGCAACCCTGCTCACAAGTTCCAGCTCTTTTTCTGTAAGTGAGTTTGCAAGACCTTCCTCTGCAACCTTCAGGTTCTCTTCAACATGTTCCGGTTCACTCATACCTGAAAGTACAACAGTGAGCTCAGGATGGTTCCAGACCCATCTCAGAGCCCATGCCGCAGGGCTGCGTTTGACATCCGCCTCGTTCCAGATATCAAGCACCTCACATGGAACCGGGGCTGCAAGATTTCCGCCGCGCAGCGGCTCCATAACCACAACACCAAGACCTTTGGATGCGGCATACTCAAGGCCTGCCGTTCCTGCCTGTACATTCTCATCCAGGAAATTGTACTGGATCTGACAGAAGTCCCATTCATATGCATCAACTATGGGTGCAAAATCCTCAGGATTCCCGTGGTATGAGAAGCCTGCATTGATTATGCGTCCGCCAGCTTTGGCTTTGTCAAGGAACTCAGCAACTCCAAGGTCCCTGATGGTTTCCCAGCTACTGCCTACAAGACTGTGTATAAGATAGTAATCGATATGATCGGTATTCAATTTCTCAAGCTGTGCGTTGAGGAACTTATCCATATCCTCAGGCTTTTTAACCATCCATTGAGGCTGTTTTGTAGCAAGTTTCACCTTCTCCCTGTATCCGTCTGCAAGTGCACGTGCAAGGAAAGGCTCACTTGCTCCCATATGATACGGCCATGCGGTATCAACATAGTTCACCCCATTGTCTATGGAATGTCGCACCATCTGCTTCGCCTTCTCTTCATCGATACTGCCATCTTCTTTCACCGGCAGGCGCATGGCACCGAAACCAAGTATTGAAAGCTCATCTCCGTTTTTTGGCATTTTCCTGTATAACATCCATGATTCTCCTTTCTCTGAATAAGGAAAATTAGTAGTGATATTGTTTAAGGGTTCTGCAAAGGAAATATAAAGCAGAAAATAGTCCAGTTTTTACATGTCTTCCACAGAACCCTCAGAAATCAAGACACCTCATCTCCCCGAGGATTATGATACAAAGATATCCGCTGTCCTCCCATACTACTCATCCTTCCATCAGGAGACGATCAATCTTGTAAGATCACTGCCGGATACACCAAAAGTCTGGATGGATACAGGATGCGGGACCGGCTCACTGGTAACAAAGGCCATTGAGCAGTTCCCTGAAACAAGGTTCCTTATGCTTGACCCATCTGAGGGAATGCTGGAACAGGCAAAGGAAAAACTCTCATCATACACTCCCGACAAACTTGAATTTCTAAGAGCTTCACCAACACAGGAATTCTCGCAGGAACTTGAGGACAGCCCTGATGTCATCACCGCCATCCAGTGCCACCATTATCTGGACCGTGAGAACAGGGCCAGAGCCGTAAAGAAGTGCTACGAACTACTGAAGGAGGGTGGCATATTCATCACCTTTGAGAATATCAGCCCGCTTACTGAGGAAGGAATTGCTGTTGGAAAAAGATACTGGGGTGATTTTCAGTCGAACCACGAAAGAACTGAGGAAGAGGTGGCAGTCCACCTTGCTCGTTTTGGAACCGAATACTTCCCCATCACAGTTGAAGAACACCTGAAGCTGCTAAGATACACAGGATTCAAGACCGTGGAACTGTTCTGGTACTCTTACATGCAGGCTGGTTTTTACTGCATCAAATGATTACATCTTCTGTTCCAGAAATCTTAAATCCCATGTAATGCAAATTTTAATGGGAGCGGGAAAAAGATATCAAATATCATCCCCATGGCGAAAAATAAGTGGCTACAGCTTGTTTTTCAAACACCCGGATATATTTGAGTGGTACTGCTAATGCAGGAACCCTCCTGTCTATGACGTGGGGTCAATAGAGGAGGAACAATTGTGGGAGAGAAGGAGAAATTACCACCAGGATTCGAAGATGTATTGAATTTCAAACTTTCAGACGCACTTTTCGGGAGAAGAGCACGTCGGTTCTTTATGGGAGCAACGATACCTGACGGCTACTTCAAATACAAATCAAAATATGAGCCGAAGCCACTCTCAGAACTTGAGCAGATGACATTGCTGACAGCCATGGGGGGAAACACAGGCTGGCACAATCTTATCATGCGCGGGGAACTGTACGCACCATACCTTTCAAACTACGCCTGCAGTGCCGGAGGCAGAACATTCCCATCAGCAGCCGGATTCCATACCAGTGAGCTGTTCTTTACGGACGACAATGGTGTGTACATGCTAAAAACAAGGGACGCACCTGCAATGGCTGAAAGAAAGGATGATGGAACATTCTATACTGATGAATTACTTGAAGCACATCGTAGTCGTGTACACAAAATATATGACGGACGCCTGAAGATACCACCACAGACACCTCATATAGAGGCGCATAATACCTGGGTTGTCAATCACCCGGGAACAACTCTGGTGATTCCAGTTGGAGACCTGGCACAGCATGTACTGGCCGGATTGTGTTACTACGTGCAGAACGGGGTCTGCTTCTATGATGATGTTAACGGTAGGCAGATAGATGGAGTAGAGCAGTTCTCAGATATAGTGAACACAAAAGAGCCATATCCCCTGACTTTTCTGGAGATGTGGTCCCTTGCTGAGCTAACAGCTGAACTCAGCACATCGTGTTATGCAGGAATGCTGATGCTGCAGCCCATGGGACTTGGCGGATGGATGTTCGATGGCATAGATCCCTATTCCATTCTCGGAGCAAGCGGAGATCCCGAGGTACCCGGACTTGGTTTCAGGTACGATACTGACGAACGCTGGTCCCTTCCGAATCCTACCGGACTTGAAGGTGTTTTTGAAGGCTTCACCCCACCACACTATCGCGATATGCAACATGCTGTGGATGCACTGATGGAGAGAAAATTCGGCTCCGGAGGACCATACAACCCTGAAACACCTGGCTACTACAAGGACACAGCAGAAGTTCGCAGCAGCGCACAGGTTCCGGATGAACATTTCAAGGAATGTGCAGCTCTTCAGGCACAATATATCTATGATACCTTCGGCAAGTTCCCCGGAACGGTACCCAGTATTTTTGTCCTGCCTTACCTCCAGGCTCATCATCTGGACCTTGACTTCTATGATAAGTTCTATGAAAAAGGAGCTTACCTGAAGACACATGCAGAACACATGCAGCGCTGGCACCCGGACAAATGATTAAAGCGGTGGTAAAGTGGAAAATGAGACAAAAAGGGCAGACAGAAATAAGGAGAATGCTGAGATCGTAGATGTTCCTGTTATCCTGGCCGAAGAGCCCGGGAAACTTGAACTGGATGAAGCCGGATACTTCGTAATAGCTCTCCAACCCGAGAAAATGACCATCCTTGCAAAACACTATTCCTATGATAAGGAATTGCTAAGGATAATCGAGGGCAGAGATGCAAAGTCAATCTGCCGGACCATTATGGAACATGGGTGGGCAAGCACACTTGACCATGCCGCATACCTCGGCCAGGAACTTACAAGAGCCGAGATAGCAATGAGAAACGGATTCGGGTATATTCAGGGATGATGAAGACATCTAATACCTAAGTAGTGCACCCACCACATCATCGGAATCCAGGAAATCCTCTTTTTCCACGAATTCCACTTCTGCACCTGTGCGCTGGGCAAGCTCATATAGTTCTTCCACTACATCAACCACTGATGTCAGTCCTCCGCATCTGTCACATTCCTCTGGAGGCTGGACATTCGCCTGCAGGTTCTGGCATCTTTCACATATCCATCCGGGAACCGAGGAACCTTTCAGTATCAGAAGGACGTTCACTCTTGCCTGTTCCAGGGCAGACTTTACATTTTCCACTCCATATACGGCCAGCCCACCCCGCAGAAGTGCGTTTTTAAACTCTGCTGCTCTTTTTCCCGATCTGGAAAGTTCATTTTCATGCAGGACGGAGTCACCTTCCTCTACAAGCTCATCACGGGAAATGTCCATTGATACGTCAATGACACCTATTATACTCTGCCGGATATCCTGTGGGAGCAAGTCCATAAGTTGCTGTTTTGCATCTCCCGGTCCGGCAATGATAAGACCTCTCGTCTGTAGCTGGTCACATGTACCCCTCACATTTTCGGCAACTTCGGACAGAAAGGATTTTATCGCTCCTTTTCTCAGGTGGTTGAAGCGCATCTGGCTCCACCCTCCTTTTTTGTGCTTGTTCATCAGGTCTGTGGAAAGGTGCTTCTTCTCCTCGGCAAGATCAGAACGTATGCAAACAAACCTGGCTTCTCTTGAATCCACAAGAAGCATGCCATAATCATCGTAGTCAGCTCTCAGCCTTGCCAGCGGCAGCAAAAATGGTGACGTGTCAAGTACCAGTGACTGCTCCGGCTCCACGGCCAGCCTGTAAACATGAAGGAAAGATTCTGATGAGCAGGCAAATATGATCCTGCCCTTTTCGCCTGAAATAGGCTCTTCCAAAATATAGGGTTCAACCATTTCAAAATTTTTTTCGAATTCAGACCTGAGTTCGGAAGACAAAGCCTTTTTGATCGCCTTCACCCTTGATTCCACAAATATCCGGTTCAAATGTTCATTTTCCCTGCCTGACACAGGGAGGTAGACTGAAAGGTAAATATCCTTCTCATCATAAATTTCAGCCAGGACCTTTATATCAATTTCAGTTACAGGTATCGGTTCTTCACTTATGATATTCAGTAAATCCTGCTGAGGTTTCATAAAAGGTTTAACATTGTCTTGTATTTAAAACTTGTTTAATTTGCACTCCTTGAGACACAAAAAGAGTAAATAAGAATCCTGCCAGAGTTTTATGCATGTCTCCTGAAATACAGCCTCACGATGATACTACCCTCATTTCCCGTTCACGCCAGCACATAGAATCTATGCTTGACAAACTCCCGGAATCCCTGAAAGATGCAGGCAGGGAAACGGTGGTCCAGGTAGTATGTGATGAACTACGCAAGATTCCTGTTCCGCTCTTAGGGTCCATACTTGCAAAGGCGGTTGAGAAGCAGTTTGGAGGAGAAAAAGCCACCGATGATTCGGTATATGAACTTGGGGAAATGCTCCAGAGCATGCAGGAATCCGATGATGCGTTCCAGAGACAGCTTGAAAGTATCAACATTTTCCTGCCTGAAGTTATGGAGTCTATAAATAAGCAGGAGCAACGGATGCTGGAAAGAGACACTCCTGACCTGCAGGTACTCAGTGCAAAGCTCGACCTTAAGTACCCTGTGAACGATAACGAATTGCGCATCATTCTTTCAAATACCGGTGGCAGCTCGGTAATGGTGGATGAGATACTCCTTGAGGTCAGGGACTGGGAACCTTACACAAGCATAGATTTCAGTATGCCTGCCGCCCCGATGCAGATACTATTTTTGAAGGCAGAACTTTCAGTGGAAAAAAGTGAGTATCCGCTTTTCAGTTTGAATGACACACAACCCCGTATCTTTGGAGAACGGGGTGACGGGGCGGAGCTCATAGTTATACAACTCTCATCGATAAGCAACGCAAAGTACAGCCTGCAATTAAAGATACCTTATCAGGACCTTTCCACTGGAAATAAGGGGATTATCTATTACCCTGATACAGGAGGAAATCTGATTGAGCTTCCTTTCCCATATTCACCGGGATGGAATCAGGATATTACGCCTGAATCAATACTGGAAAGAACAAAGATATTCTCACAGATGGAACTCAAATTCAGGAAAATATACTCGATACTGAAGGATGTCTATCGTTCTGATGAGAATAATATTGAAACAGCTAATGAAAAATTATTTGCTGCCGGACTCACAACAGGAATTGGTACCTTTCCTGACATAGGCTCCATGCTCTCGGTTTTCGGACCGGTCTTTCTGGAATTGGCCCCTTCTGACAGATCACTTGAAGCTGAAAAATTGATTCAGGATATACGTTCGATGCTGCCCGGGAAGACTCAAAGATTTTAAATGTTATTGTCTGCAATCCTTATATGGGACTGCTGGAAGTAGATGGTCAATTGGGGATTGATATGGAATTTTGTGGAATTTTGCCGGAAAAAGAACCTTTATATACTGCCCCGGTTCTCTAAAACATATGGCGTGTTCACAGTGTTAACACTTCGAAATTCTGAGCCTAAATAAGATGAAGATGGGATAAATATGGGTAGCAAATCACCAGCAGAGCAGAAAAGATGCACGATACTGGATTCCATGGTCGATAACAGGTACCGGTCAGAGATCCCTGCAATAGTGGATATGGTCATAAACAGTTGCTCTGAAAAAGGATGTTTTGATCATCTGGATGCTGCAGTGATACCATCAAAAGAATCGCTCATTGAAATAATAGATCTGATAAAGGATATTCTCTTTCCCGGATACTTTGGCGACCAGACCGTTGACAGGAACACACTTTCATATCACATCGGGAACGAAATTACCGATCTCTTTGGCAAACTCTCAAAACAAATAACCAACAGCATCATACAGGAATGTAATCGCTATGATGAGGATTGTACCGATTGCATAGACCGTGGTCAGGAGGAGACATTGAAGTTCCTGAAGAAGATCCCTGAATTAAGGTCTATGCTGGCATCGGATATTGTAGCCACATTCGAAGGAGATCCTGCAGCTAAAAGTTATGATGAGATCATTTTCAGTTATCCTGGAATATTTGCCATGACGGTTTACAGGTCAGCACATCAGTTGCACAGGCAGGGAATATCCATACTTCCCCGGATAATGACCGAGTATGCTCACAGTATCGTTGGAATTGATATTCATCCTGGCGCAAGGATTGGAAAAGGATTCTTCATCGATCACGGAACCGGTGTTGTCATCGGTGAGACCTGCGAGATTGGGAACAATGTACGTATCTATCAGGGTGTTACCCTTGGTTCCCTGAGCTTTCCAAAAGATGAAAAAGGAGAACTTATCCGCGGGGAAAAAAGGCATCCAACTATAGAAGATGATGTTATAATCTATTCAAATGCAACCATCCTTGGAGGAGAAACAAGGATCGGAGCACGTTCGGTTATCGGAGGAAACGTATGGATAACCAAGTCTGTTCCACCGGACACGAAAGTTATGATTGAGGAACCAAGACTTATCTTCAAGGAAAAAAAGTGAGGATATGCCATTTGAAATGATTTTCATGTTATTTTGAAACACCGGGATTGAACTAATATAAGAGGAGTTGGGAAAATTCGAATCTATGAAGACATTACTAAAACCGTTGGTAATACACCACTTGTACGCCTGAACAGGATAACTGAAGGATGCCATGCAACCGTTGTTGCAAAAGTGGAATCGTTCAATCCATTGAGTTCTGTCAAGGACCGTATCGCTTTGAATATGATAGAGACAGCGGAAAAGGACGGATGCCTCAATAAAGATACGGTCATTATAGAGCCAACTTCCGGGAATACCGGCATTGGACTGGCATTTGTCTGTGCAGCAAAAGGGTATCGTCTCATTCTTACCATGCCTGACACAATGAGTATTGAAAGAAGGAAAATACTCAGGTTGCTTGGAGCTGAGATCGTCCTGACACCAGGAAGTAAAGGCATGAACGGGGCCATAGATGAGGCAGGAAGAATGTCAAAAGAGATGCCCAATGCTTTTGTCCCTCACCAGTTCATGAACCCTGCAAATCCTGATATCCACCGCCGTACAACGGCTGAGGAGATATGGAAGGATACAGATGGAAAAGTTGACTTTGTCGTGGCAGGTGTCGGTACAGGTGGAACCATTACCGGAATTTCAGAAGTGATCAAATCCCGGAAACCTTCGTTCAAGGCAATTGCAGTTGAACCTGAGGATTCTCCGGTTCTTTCCGGCGGTAATCCCGGTCCGCACAAGATACAGGGAATTGGTGCCGGTTTCATCCCCGATGTACTGAACATGGAGATCATTGACGAAGTTGTCAGGGTCAGCAACTATGATGCTTTTGAAACTGCAAGGCAGCTTGCAAAAAAGGAAGGAATACTTGCAGGGATCTCATGTGGAGCGGCCCTTCATGCAGCTCTGCAGGTCGCAAAAAGAGAAGAGAATGCCGGAAAACTCATGGTGGTGATATTGCCTGATACCGGTGAGAGATACCTCAGTACAGCACTTGCTGATTTTGAAGAGTAAACTATAGCAACATGACTGAAAGCAGGTGACAGCTACCATTACAAATAACCTGTCATCTATCTTTACTTATTTTATTTATTCTTATTTATTTATATCCCAAACTTATATATCCAATCAACTTCAAGATTTATTTGGGAGTATTTGAACACAGAAAATTTGCAACATAGAGTTGTAACTTTGTTTTTCCGGTTTTTGTTTGCCGGCAGATGGAACACATAAAAAGAAAATGGTTTGGGGTAATTAAATGGTAAATATCAGATCTTTCAGAGAAGAAGATAACGAAACCCTGCTGAGTATTGAGAGACTGTGTCCTCAGGGAAATGAAGAATGTGCAGTGGCAGTTGATAAGGGACCGGATATAACTGCAAGGTATGAACTTTACGATAACTGGGAAATTCGTGTGGCAGAGGAAGACGATACAACTGTAGGCTGGATAGGCTGGACTGTAAAACAGGGTCCCGAACAAAAATATGTTTACGTGGCTGAAGTGATGGTTCATCCGGATTACCGGAGACAGGGAATAGGAGTCAATCTCCTCAGAGAAGCAGAAAAAGCCGCTCATGAAGCTAATGTTTCACATATCTATTGCTACATATACGAGCCAAATAAAGCTTCCATGAAGCTTGTTGAAAAGCTGGGATACATTCAGGAAAAGGATGTCAGGATACTTGCAATGTCCGCATACAAGAAAGAGCATATGGAAAGGGAGTACGAACTTGCAAGAATAGACGGAAAGGACCTGCCTGAAGCTGTAAAACTCATTAACGGTTATTACGCTGGCAAAGCTCACTTTTCCCCATTTAGTGCTCCCAGTTTCAGGACATACGCAAATCGTGTACTTGGGTACGGACTTGAGAATTTCCTTGTGGCAAAATGGAAAGGTAAAATTGTCGCATGTGGTGGTTTCTGGGACTCTTCAGTTCTCATGGAAATGACTTATACGAAAGAACCAAAGATGTGGAAAATTATGGCAAATGCCTACGGAATACTCAGACATTTCATCAGTATGCCGAGAATACCAGCTGAAGGAGAGTTCTTCAAATTCCATTCCATAGTGGATCATGCATTTGAACCCGAACATGCACTTGCAATGGAGGAGATACTGGACTACTGCAATAACCTCATGTTTGACACGAAATGTGAGTTCTTCGGGGCATATACAGACCCTGATGATCCGATACTTGATATTGTGAAGAAATTCAAGCCACTGTATGAAACAATGTACCTCTACGCAAAACCAATATCAGGAAGACTACCTGATTTCAGCAGTATCTATGTGGATGGCAGAGACCCGATACTCTGAAAGTGGAACACATAACTCCAGAAACAAAAAAGGGGGGATATGTTGGCTGATCCACATTCCTTTTTCTCTGCAGATGCAACAAGCATGAATGACAGTATGGATGACGTGAAGCAAGAGCTGCAGGCTTTTAAAAGTATCAGGTCTGCTTTCATGAAGTGGACCCTGTATATTTTACCCTGGGCCATATTGATAACAATCATATTCATAATATTCAACTATCCGGTAAATGCCGGGAGAATTATGTATATCACAGGCCTTCTTACGGCAGCAATGAGCCTGTTTGCCTTCCAGATACTAATGCAAAAGATCCCCCGGACATTCAAGACCATATGGGACCGGAAAATAGTTGTCGAATGTGAATCCGTTTCATCAGATACAGAACAGGACTCCATAGGTCCCGATGAATTTGAAAACAGAAAAAACAGAGATCGTCTTGAAATGAAATATCTTGAATTCATCCGCAATCTAGAGAAACTCGTGAACAACCCATTCCAGTTCCTGTCTGGTATACTCTTTTCACTTTTTGTTCTCACATGGCAGTACAGCTCAAAGGCTGAATTTCTCATAGCTTTCATTATCGGTATAATGGCATGGAAAATGACAATAACTGCCATATATGTCTGGAAAATGAGGAAATATTTCTGCATTGAACCACAACTCGGACATGCTGATAACTGCGGAGGGCTGTCTCCTCTGGGTGAGCTTTGCCTTTGGAACGCACTTATAGTTACCATACCCGCGATATATCTGGGTTCCTGGATCATCATCAGTATGATAACTGAACCCCAGACAGCACATTTTATTATTTCTGCTAAATATAGTGAACTTTTCTTCAAACTACTCTTTGTACCTGTATTCTTTGCTATGGTAGCTTTTTTCCTTCCTCTGTGGAGCACTCATCAACTGATGCTCAGATGGAGAGAAAAAAAACAATCCCAACTGGACCATCTGGAACAGTATATAGATACACTTGAGTGCAAGATACTTGAAGAAGCTCACAGCATGGACAAAAATGAATGTGAAACAATATTCAGGGAACGGGAATTGATGGAGCACGTCTATAAACAGAACAAGATGATACCTGTCTGGCCATTCAATGTTGAGATCATTCTTAAATTGCTGCTTTCACAAAGTATCCCTTTTTTTGGAATTATCTCACAGGCTTTGAATTTCATAAGGAGGCTGCCCTGATAATCATTGCACTTGTGGTGGTATCAGTTAACAATAAAAAGCACCCTTGCCTTCTTACTTACTAATGGAACGTGTGATAATCCATGTAGACATGGACTACTTCTATGCTGCAATAGAAGAGAGAGAAGATCCTTCACTTAAAGGGAAGGCTGTTGTGGTCTGTATGTATTCTAACAGGGGAGAATCAGGTGGAGCTGTAAGCACATCCAATTACATTGCCAGGGAGGCAGGTATTCGTTCTGCAATGCCGTGCAAACTGGCAAGATCCAAAAACCCCGATGCTGTTTTCCTGCCTGTTCGCAAACCTTTCTACGAGGAAGTTTCTGCAAAAGTGATGAAGATATTGAAGTCAAATGCCGATAGCGAGGAAGCCTTTGAGAAGATAAGTATTGATGAGGCGTTCCTGGATATTACAGAATCCTGCAAAGGTGACTATGAACTTGCAGAGGAAATTGGGCTGCGAATAAAAGAGGAAGTGAAGTCCCGTGAAAGGATAACATGTTCTGTAGGTATAGGTCCTAACAAGCTGATTGCCAAAATGGCATCGTCTTTCCGCAAGCCGGATGGTATCACCGTTATCAAGCCGGAAGATGCAGAGGGATTTCTCAAACCCATGCCGGTGAAGAAATTGTGGGGAATTGGAAAGGTCACGGAAGATAAATTATCTGAGATGGGGATAAGAACCATTGAAAACCTTGCTGCTTATGATTCCATGGAACTGATCTCTGTTTTTGGAAAGAACAAAGGTACGTGGCTCAAGCAGGCTGCATCGGGTGTTGATGAAAACCCCGTGAAAGAAAGGACGACAACTGACCAGATAGGCAGGATGGCATCCCTTAAACATGACAGCAGAAATGAGAATATGATATTTTCATTACTCGATGAACTCATGGATGATGTCATAAGCAAAGTCAAAACAAGAAAAGTGTCTTTCCGTTCGGTTACAGTAACTGTTATATTCTCAAACTTCAAAACCTCAACAAAAAGTAGAACGCTAAGTCATGTTGTAGATGACAGGAGCATTCTCAGTGAGAATGCAAAGGAACTGATGAAGCAGTTCCTTGAGGAAAGTGAGATGACCTTCAGGCGCATAGGGGTCAGGGTAGATAACCTGCAGGAAAATACTGGTCAAAAGAGCCTGTTTGATTTTTGAGGAAAAGATAATGGTTGTATATGAGGACAAATATTCTGACAATAGGCCTGATTCCAGCAACTGGAGAAGCTGGCTTTATGATGTGATATTTGAAGCGAATACACCTGCAGGAAAATATTTCGATCTCTTGCTTATAATAAGCATCCTGCTAAGTGTCTTTGTGGTTATGCTGGACAGTGTTAGATCCTATAGGATTGAACACGGGGAATTGCTCCATAATATAGAATGGTTTTTCACGATACTTTTTACAATTGAGTATAGTCTCCGTCTTATATGCGTCAAAAGCAAGGTAAGGTATTCAACAAGTCTCTTTGGGATAGTTGATTTTCTGGCAATAATCCCCACCTATCTGAGCCTGTTCCTGCCGGGAAGCCAGTTCCTGCTGATTATAAGGATACTCAGGGTCCTGAGGATATTCCGTATTCTCAAACTGGTTAAGTACCTGAGCGAAGCTGAATTGCTTATCAAAGCTTTGAATGCAAGCAGCCGGAAGATAACTGTTTTTCTTTTTACTGTGCTCACGCTTGTTGTTATACTGGGATCTCTTATGTATCTCATCGAAGGTGAGGAAAACGGGTTCACCAGTATACCCATCAGCATATTCTGGGCAATTGTGACTTTGACAACTGTAGGTTTTGGTGATATTGTACCGCAGACATCACTTGGGAGAGCTCTTGCTTCCGTTGTTATGATAATAGGATACAGTATTATCGCTGTTCCTACCGGTATTGTGACAGCTGAGATCAGCTTCGCCTCTATGGAAGAAAGGGACAGAGACAGACCAGGAATTAACTGTTATAACTGCGGTAATCAAAATAATGATGAAGATGCCCGATTTTGCAAACATTGCGGCACAAGATTATAAGGATTATATCATATTTTGCTTTTTGTTAATTATTTGAGATTGGATATACAAACTCTTTATAATTTAATTACACCTCTGCATATAGATTTTAGACTGATCATTGGCAGGGAGCTTCAAATAAAATACCCATAAATTAACATCATACTCATAATGATATTTGTTTATGCAAGATACATATAAATATTAGAATCTGAGACAGTTCTTCACCAGAATATCAATATTATAAAATTATGCTATTGGTATAATACGGTTAATCATTATAACCTATTTAAAAAAGGCCTTTTGCCTTTGATTATGGGGTGGTCGATATTCCGATTTGTGAAGAAAAAAACGATGAGCTAAAAGATCGACAGCTCAACCTGCTAAAAAAGACCCTGGCATCAGTACAGGATCTCATAGTCGTGATAGACCGTGACCTGAAAATTGTAACAAGCAACTGGAAGAATTGCGACTCCATACCCGCAAATGAAAAACAGGGACATCCTTACTGCTACAGCTGCCTGATGAAGCAAAGCAAGCCCTGCGAACCATGCCATTTACTTGAAGTATTTGCAACCGGTGCATGCAGGAAATTCGAGATTAAGGACCCCCTTGATAACAAAATAAAACTCATCGAGCTATCACCTGTTTTTGACGATGATTCCAATGTCACAATGGTTGTGAGACATGCAAAGGATATCAGCGAACGAAAAGCTGTGGAAAAGGTCCTGCAGATGAGAGAAAAACAACATGCTGCCGTTGCAAAACTTGGACAGGACGGACTTGCAGGAGTGGAGCTTGAAACCCTTATACAGGAATCCGTCAAACTTGTAGCCAGCACACTTGATGTTGAATATTGCAGGATAATGAAATACGAGGATTCTGAGTCTGTCATGGTTGCAGGTGTGGGCTGGGAAGAAGAAGCAGACAGCAAGCCTGAAAATAAGAAAAATGAAATTGTCTGCTACACCCTATATTCACGTGAACCGGCAATGGTCCATGAGAAAAACACACAGGATAGATTCAGTGGTTTATCCCTCTTAAAGGATCACGGAATTATCAGCGGCATGGATGTAATTATTGGAAACAAGGACAAACCTTTCGGAGTCATGAATGTGCACACTACACAAAAAAGAGTGTTCACAAACGATGATATGCATTTTGTGCAGTCTGTGGCCAATGTGCTTGCAGAGTCCCTGAGCAGGAAGCAGACTGAAGAGAACCTCAAAAAGTATGCAAAGGAACTTGAGGATGCAAACTATCTCAAAGTGCTGTTCACTGACATACTCACCCATGACCTCCTCAACCCTGCAAATATTATCAGGGGTTTCACCGAGGAACTCATCATAGTGGAAGATGACAACGGTAAGAAAAACCTGCTTGATAAGATACATAAGAACAATGAAAAACTGATCTATATGATAGAATCGGCTTCTAAGTTCATTAAACTCGAATCCATCGACGATATCAAATTCGAAGAGCAGGATTTTGTACCTATTCTGGAAAAGGTCATCAGAAATTTTGGCTCTGAAATGGATAAAATGGACATTAAAATGGATTTCAAATCTCCAAGAGGATGCCCTTCACTAATTAATCCTCTCATAGAGGAAGTATTCCTGAACCTGCTTTCAAATGCCATCAAATACAGTCCTCCAAAAGGAAAAATAAGCATCAATATCTCAGATATAGGAGATAAATGGAAGATACAGGTCGCAGATGTTGGTCCCGGTATCAGCAACGAGGACAAAGCCATGATATTTGAGCGTTTCAGACAGGCAGATAAGGGAAGCGTAAAGGGAAGCGGTCTTGGACTTGCCATTGTCAAGAGAATAATCGAACTCCATAACGGAGAGGTTGGAGTAGACAACAATCCACTTGGAAGGGGAAGTGTTTTCTGGTTCACTGTTAAAAAAGCACTGTGAACCATGAATAAAAACAGGGCTATCTCTTTTTCTTCTTGCTCAGCTCGATGTCCACTTTGACCTTCCTGACGGCAAGGTCAGTTGAGAGACCACGCAGCATCCATCTCAATGCAGAAGCCTGATGACTGCTGTTACCTGAAAATTCTTTTTCAGCTATTGAAGATGCTTTTTTCCCTGCCTCTTCCTTCAGCGTATCGAGCTTCTTCCTGGAAAATGAATCAAAACCACCAACCTTAAGATCTGCAAATGACTTAAAACCGGGTGAAGGGTCTGTATTCAATTCATTTATCTTCAATCTCATGTTTGACGAAACAGATGCTGAGTTCACATCAGCAACGAACTTTCTCTCAGATGGAGCCACAGATGACTCTTTCAATGGGTTTTTTGATGAACTCTTCAGCCTGGACTTCGGCATTGCAAGCCTGTCAGCTGTGGTGTTCTGTTCCCTTGGCACCCAGCTGAATTTAACCTTGAGATCATGCTCTTTAATTTCAGATGCTATCTGTTTGTTTATCGCCGCAAGATTCTGGTTATTGATCTTCCATGTACCCGACATCTGGTTTATCACAAGTTTGCTGTCACCATAGACCTGAAGAGGACCTTTTCCACCGAGCTTCAGGTAATTGGATATTCCTTCTTTCAGTGCAGTGTATTCAGCAACATTGTTGGTGTTCGAGGGAGATGGTTTCTTTTCCTTGCTTCCCTCTGTTGGAGCTTTCCCGGTGCTCCAGTCAATGACCCATCCAAATCCCATTATGCCTCCCGGATTCGGGTCGCAGGAGCCGTCAAAGTTCAGTGTGTCCATGTTACATTTGAAAGTGGGTCATTGCTTTTGTATCTGGTGGAAGAATTTAAAAAAAAGATGAAATGTTATGAGTTTCTGGTAGATTTTTTGAAGCTCAGTGCATCCTTAGGACATACATCGATACATCTTCCACATTTGATGCAGTCTGGATTGTGTGTAATCTCAACAATATTCAGGTGCATAGGACACACTTTTTCACATTTGTGGCATTTTATGCATTTTTCCATATCGACCTGTAGAGGATATTTGTTCACTCCGACGATGCTCTGCAGGGTTCCCATGGGGCAGAAGGTACACCAGGTTCTCGGGGCAATTGTGACTCCCAGTACCAATGCGATGGCTGATGTTGTCAAACACATGATGACCAGAACCATACCTACCTGGTTCACAATTCCGTGGGTATCCATCAGTCTGTAACCCATAAATACCATCATCAGCATGAAAAGAGGAACTCTTATCCAGTAACTTTTGAGGAACTTAGGTATCTTTTTCTTCCCGGATATCCGGCCAACCCAGAAGTCCATGAAACTTCCCCTGGGACACAGGTTACCGCAGAACCAGCGCCCTCTGAATGGTGCTATCAGAAAGATAGCCGCAAAAACCAGCAACATGAAATAACCAAGTAAAGGCTGCCATAGTCCTGCTATTGAAACGATTATAACCAGCGGTCCCATATATGGGGTAATTTTCAGCATAAATTCACCTTTGTGATATTTTTATATTCCTGTTTTTATTAATGGTTGTTGGTTTCAGATTAAATTCACTTGTTGTACACGGCTGCGAACTCCACAAAATCATCGAAGTCAACATCATCGTCTCCATCGAAATCGAATACGGAAGAGTATGTCATATCACCTGAACTTGAATTATATACTTCGGCCAACTCCACGAAATCATCAAAATCGACATCATCGTCTCCGTCAAAGTCTCCTTTAATGGATTCCTGAGGCAGTTCTTCCGGTATCACTTCCAGTACCCAGCTTACAGAATCGCTTCCTTTGAGATTCATAGCAGTTACTTCGATATCATATACACCCTCTGAAGGTGATTGCACATTGTAATAAGATTGTGTTACATCTTCATCGGTTTTAACAACAGTTGCGCCCACAGACCAGCTTACATCACATAATTCATTTGTCTGAATGCTAAAGATCTGTTCAGCGCCATTTGAGAATATGCTATCTGAAACTGGTTGGGAAGAAATGATGGAAAAAGGAGTTACTGCTACATTTGGGTTCCATCCGAAGTCCTGGGTGTACATGGCAGTGTTCGAATATGAAGAATATTCTCCGACCCATATCCCAATACCTATCTCATTGTAACTGGAACTCAGGATATTGGCCCTGTGCCCAGCTGAATTCATGAGATTCTCGTGAGCCTGCACGACATTAGGAGGATAGTTCATGGCAATGTTCTCGCCAATTCGGTAGACTGGATAACCTGCATCCCTTATTCTTTCTGAGAAAAAAGTACCATCAAAGGAATTATGGGAAAAATAATCCATTTCTATCATCTCTTTGCTATGGTCTCTTGCAACCTGGGTAAGAACGGGATTGAGAGTCAAGGACTCAAGTCCGTAACTCAACCTTTCATCGTTGATCAGATCCAGCATCTGTTGTTCCTGTACTTCATACGTCTCTTCTGCGGATACAAAGCTTGTAAAACAGGTCAGCAGAATGATAAATACAAGAAAATATCCTGACAAATAATACGTTTTATTCATGATAAGATCCCTCATAGGAACGTTTTACGGGAGTGTTCCTTCAGGGCAAAAGTATTCAATATATTATATACATTCTTATATAATAAATTATAAGAGATAATTTTGTTGGAAGGCTGGAATAATAATATAAAAAGTTTACACAACCTTCAAAAGTACTTTTCCAAAGAGTTTTTATCTTCCGCTACCCCACATATATAATGGGTTTAAAATTACAATTAAAATCAGGGGGAACCCGTGTGGAAGATGACAGAATATCATATCATGATTCAGTGCGGACAGTGTACAGGCGAATAAAAGAAGATGGCATGACCAATATCTGGGACCGCTATGAGGCTCAGGGAATGGGAGGAAATCCCGACAGGAGATGTAATTTTTGTCAGGGAGGGATGCGTTGTGACCTCTGTTCCAACGGGCCCTGCCGTGCAGATGCCGTGAAGGATAAAAGAGGTGTCTGCGGAATAACTGCCGATGGTATGGCCATGCGCATGATGCTTCTGCGTAATGTCATGGGGGCTTCGACCTACCAGTATCATACGAACCAGACCGTCAAGACATTACGAGCCACCGCAAAAGGTGAAACTCCTTTTAAGATAACCGAAGAAGAGAAGCTGAGGAGCTTTGCAGGCAGGCTGGGAGTGGATAACGGTGGCACTGTGAATGACGTTGCACTGAAACTTTGTGATTTTGTTGAAGCCGATTTCACAAGAGAATATGGCAAGCCCAGTAAGATCGTGGAAATGCTTGCTCCAAAGGAAAGACAGGACCTGTGGAAGAATAATGGTATCTTTCCCGGAGGCATCCAGACCGAAATTCTCAGGTCTACAAGCTCATCACTGACCAATGTGGATGGGAATTATGTCAGCCTTGCACTGAAAGCCATGAAACTCGGAGTGGCAATGGCATACCAGAGCCAGATAGTCAATGAATACTGTCAGGACATAATATTCGGATTGCCCCGTCCTCATAAAATGAGAGTTGACCTTGGCGTGCTTGACCCTGATTACATAAATGTCCTCCCCAACGGACACGAACCTTTCCTCGGCTTTGCCATGGTACAGCTTGCAAGAGAGCAGGAGTGGCAGGACAAGGCAAAGCAGGTCGGTGCCAAAGGTCTGCGAATAATTGCCAACATTGAGACCGGACAGGAAATGATCCAGAGATGGGAGATGGATGATGTTCTGTACGGATTTACCGGGAACTGGCTCATGCAGGAAGCAGTGCTTGCAAGCGGTTGTGTTGATGTGTTCGTTGCAGACATGAACTGCTCCATGCCCATAGACCCGATGTATGCTGAAAAGTATAAATTCAAACTCATACCTGTAAGCGACCTTGTCTCATTTGAGGGTGTAAGCGAACATCTGGATTACATACCTGAAAAAGCCAGTGAACAGGCTGCACAGTTGCTGCAGATGGGTATTGATAATTTCAAGGAACGCAAGGCATCAGTAAAACCCGTCACAGGATTACCATTCAGCGAAGCAGTTGTGGGATTTTCCACCGAGAGCATACTGGACGCACTTGGCGGAAAAATCGACCCTCTTCTGGATGCCATCAAGGACGGTACCCTGCGTGGTGTTGCAGGACTCGTTTCCTGTACCACACTGAGGGATTCGGGACAGGACAGCCACAGTATTGCAGTTGCAAAGGAACTCATCAAAAAGGATGTACTGGTACTATCCATGGGATGCGGCAACGGGGCCATGCAGGTGGGAGGACTTTGCAGTCCTGAAGCAAAAGAACTTGCAGGACCCGGACTGAAATCCATATGTAAAGCACTTGCTATCCCTCCGGTACTCAGTTATGGAACCTGTACGGATACAGGCAGGATTGCTGATCTTATAGCTGCTGTGTCGGCAGGTCTTGGAGGCGTACCTGTCCCTGACCTTCCTATTGTTGCTACTGCTCCTGAATATATGGAACAGAAAGCTACCATCGATGCTGTCTTTGCCCTTGCATTGGGACTTTACACACATGTCAATCCCGTTCCAACCGTAACAGGGGCACCGAATCTGGTAAAACTGCTCACAGAAGACTGCAAGAATGTCACAGGCGGGGTTATGAACGTGGAAACCGATGCTGTGAAAGCAGTAGAACTTATGCTTGAGCACATAGAGGAAAATCGCAGGAAACTCGGCATCTGAGCCTGGAGGCGGGTGACGGAAAATATGGAGCAGCAGGACAGCAGCCAGCATGTTGATGAACATTCAATGCACGAACATGAAGATCACACGGAAGAAAAACATGATATGCACCATGAGATGTCGGGAAAAGAGCATGATGGACATATGGAACATGGTGAACACGAAGGACATCAGGGACATTCCGGTCATCATGCAATGATGGTACAGGATTTCAGGAAGAGGTTCTGGATATCGCTTGTATTGACCATCCCTGTACTTCTCCTCTCTCCTATCATTCAGGACTTCCTTGCTTCAGTTTTTAGTATCTTTGTTCCCTCATTTACAGGAGATACTTATCTTCTATTTGCTTTTTCCACCCTGATTTTCTTCTACGGAGGGTGGCCTTTCCTGAAAGGGATAAAGGATGAGCTTACAGCAAAAAATCCCGGGATGATGACGCTTATTGCGGTTGCCATCACCGTTGCATACGGTTACAGCAGCCTGGTGGTCTTTGGAGTTGCAGGCAAGCTCTTTTTCTGGGAACTGGCAACCCTTATTGATATTATGCTGCTTGGGCACTGGATGGAAATGAGATCCGTTATGGGAGCATCAATGGCTCTGGAAGAACTCGTTAAACTCATGCCTTCTGATGCACATCTGATAGGGGCTGATGAAAAGGTGGAAGATGTTCCCGTGGACCGTCTCAAAAAAGAGGATAGGGTGCTTGTCAAACCCGGAGAGAAGATACCTGTTGACGGTGTGGTTATAGAGGGTCAAAGCTCTGTGAACGAAGCAATGCTTACAGGCGAATCAAATCCTGTTCCAAAGGAAACAGGGGATATGGTCATAGGTGGAGCCATCAACGGAGAAGGTTCCCTGACCATCGAAGTTCAAAAGATCGGAAAGGATTCTTTCCTGTCCCAGATGCTTGATCTTGTAACTCAGGCCCAGCAAAGTAAGTCTAAAACACAGAATCTTGCAGACAGAGCAGCCCTCTGGCTTACAATAATCGCCCTGACAGCCGGAACACTCACTTTTCTGGTATGGCTGAGATTGATGAATACAGACCTCGCCTTTTCACTGGAAAGAGCGGTAACGGTTATGGTCATCACATGTCCCCATGCCCTGGGGCTTGCAATTCCCCTTGTGGTTGCGGTTTCCGCTGCCATCGGTGCAAGGAACGGTCTGCTTATCAGGAACAGATCGGCTTTTGAAAGAGCCAGGAACATCGATGCAATTGTTTTTGATAAGACAGGAACGCTCACAAAAGGAGAGTTTGGTGTCAGCGATGTCGTTGCTTTCGATGAAAAAATGAAAACAGAGGAAATACTGAAATATGCAGCATCCATCGAATCCAACTCTGAGCATCCTATAGCCAGAGGTATCATTGATGCTTCCGGTTCCAGTTATCGGGTTGAGAACTTCAGCGCCATTGCGGGAAAAGGAGCTCATGGAACTGTTAACGGAAAGGACGTTAAGGTGGTAAGTCCCGGATACCTGAAAGAGGAATCGATCAGTTATCCCGAGGATAAGATAAAGGATATTGCCAGTCAGGGTAAGACCATAGTATTTGTCCTGATCGACAGAAACGTTGCAGGAGCGATTGCGCTTGAAGATATTGTCAGGCCTGAATCAAAGGAAGTCGTCAGCAGACTGAAGAAAATGGGAGTCAAATGCCTGATGCTCACCGGTGACCAGGAACAAGTAGCTGAAAGGGTTGCAGGGCAGATAGGGCTTGATGAGTATTTTGCAGGGGTGCTTCCCGGAGAAAAAGCTTCCAGAATAAAGGAAGTTCAGGAAAGGGGGCTTATTGTTGCAATGGTTGGCGATGGTATCAATGACGCACCTGCACTGGCACAGGCAGACATTGGCATAGCCATTGGAGCCGGTACTGATGTTGCAGTGGAAACAGCTGACATAGTACTTGTGAAAAGTAATCCTCTTGATGTTATGGCCATCATCGATCTTTCACGCGCGACGTACAGCAAAATGGTACAGAACCTTTTCTGGGCCACAGGTTACAACGCTCTTGCAATTCCTCTTGCCGCAGGAGTGCTTTACCAGCAGGGGATATTGTTATCGCCTGCTGCAGGGGCTGTACTCATGTCATTGAGCACGATAATAGTAGCTATTAATGCCAGATTGCTGTCCATCGATCAGGACAGGATCGCCGTATAATTTCAATATATATATAAATAAACATGTACAATATATTCCCATGCAGATCCTGATACCAGATATCATTGATACAGCCCTGATAAGTGGTGTAATATCACTTTTCCTTTTTGTGAACATCCTTGTGAAGAATTACCTGAAAATAAACCTCAGGGATGTGGGAGCTGACCTTGCTATTGGTGCATTGGTAATTCAGCTTGCCTTTATTGCAACTATACTCGTTGACCAGCAGATGGATTATTTCTGGAACAATGTTATTCTTGCGATATGTTTCGGATCTATCTGGGTTGCATGCCTTTGGCTGGCCGGTAAAAGAGATGCTCTGACTGACATGTTTTCCTATACCATCGGAACATTTGCCCTGGCAGCATCAATTATGCATTTTCTGGGAACTTTCAAGCCTACAGGTATGATATTGCTGCTTGTGTATTCATTTATACTGTCAGTAGTGGCTTTCCTTTTAGCCGACTATCTCAGAACAGAGGCTGTCAGGAATAATTTTGATAAATTTGTCAGGGACCTGCAAATCTATGACATGAATGAAAGTTACAGGAAACTGGAAGCAGGTAAAGAAAATCTCGACCCGCTACAACCTGTGATCGATATCATACGCGGAGCTGTCAGGAATAGCGATGACTTCGTTGCAACTATAGGAATAAGGAAAATCCCTGAAATATGCTCTAAGGTTCTGGCTGCAAGCGGAAACAAAAATCTTATCATAAAACGCATCAACATGCACCTTTACAAGTTAGCGATCCTTGCAGAGGATGAAAAAGACAGGTTTGCAATGATGGAAGTTATAGATGCTTTTGGTTCTGTTGGAAATCAGTGCGCTAAGGCTGGTATGGAAAGTTTCACATTGCAGACCATCGACAGCATGACCAGCTTTTTTGAAATGCACAGGGAAAGAGAGTATTTCCCACAACTGGATAAACTGACATTGATAAAACGCTCAAAAAATCCAAAGGACCTTTTTAACATTGTCACAAACAAAGTGGTATCCACTCCCCTGCATAAGCTTGCAATAGCAAGCGGTGATATTGGAACTACATCTGCAAAAAAGGACATGATAGACCCTACTGAAAGGTCAGTTATCCTGCTTAAGAAAATAGCTCTTGATGCTGCGGTAAACAGGGATACTGCCACTCTGGGTAATATCAGAAAGGTACTTCTGGAACTTGCAAGGACCGTGGACAATAAAGATCAGGATCATCTTAAAAAACTGATAATATACGCATTAAGGGACATCGGAATTAAAGCGGTTCAGGAATCACCGAATCTTAAAAGACATGAGTGTCTTGATAAAGTAATAGAAACTTTGAAAGAGATAGGGGATATCTTCGGGAAAGATTCCATCCTTGATGTGACAGCAGCATTGAAGGATATAGGAATAGTTGCCGCAAGAAAACATTCTGATGAGAAAGTTTCAGGAATAATTCCTGTTATGGAACATTTCTGTACAGTCGCGGCAAAGGAAGATAATGAAGATCAGGCATCACATGCTATCAACGCAATACTTGAGGTCTGTGAGATATCCATTAAAGAACAGATGGTTGAATCCACTGCAAGTTCTTCTAAGAGCTTGGCAAACCTTTCTAACATCGAATCCATCTCCGTTATGGTAAACGAGGCTATATTTGAAATCGGCAAGTACAGGGAAATGGATACGGAAATGTTTGCACTTTTTGATAAGACATATCGTAAGTCAGGTGGAAGATAGGCTCCTTTTCGAAGAGTATATGTATTGTAATCGTCTTCTATTAGAGCTATAGTTACGTTGCATGTAACAGATTCAGAACTACAGTTTCAATTTAAGGTAAGGGATTATTATGGATATCAATGGAGTAGAAATCGAAGATACTTTTGCAGAAGCGTTTCCAATCAAAATAGCAAGAGTGCTCATTACAGCAGCAACAAAACACTGGGCTGAAGTAGCTGCACTTGAAGCAACCGGATTCGGAACATCTGTTATTATGTGCCCTGCAGAAGCAGGTATTGAAAAGTTCGTTGGTCCTGACGAGACACCTGACGGAAGACCTGGTGTGTACATCCAGATCTGCACCTTCGGATACGAAGCACTCGAACACCAGTTACTCGAGCGCATCGGACAGTGCATACTTACAGCTCCAACAACAGCTGTTTTCAATGGACTTCCAGATGCTGAGAAGCAGTTCAACGTAGGATTCAAATTGAAGTTCTTCGGTGACGGAATGGAATCCGAAACTGAGATCGATGGCCGCAAGATGCACAGTGTTCCAATCATGGAGGGTGACTTCCTTGTAGAAGAGAACATCGGCGCTGTTGCAGGTATTGCAGGCGGTAACTTCTTTATCTTCGGTGACAGCCAGATGACAGCACTCACAGCAGCAGAAGTTGCAGTAGATGCTATCAAGGACCTTGACGGTACTATCACTCCATTCCCAGGCGGAATAGTTGCTAGTGGCTCAAAGGCTGGTTTTAACAACTACAAGTTCATGAAGGCAACTGCAAATGAGAAGTTCTGCCCATCCATCAGGGACAAGGTCGAAGGCACCGAGATCCCAGAAGGTGTAAAGGCAGTTTACGAGCTTGTCATCAACGGTCTTGACGAGGATGCAATCCAGAAGGCAATGAAGGCAGGTATCGAAGCAGCTGTTGCAGTTCCCGGTGTATCAAAGATCACCGCAGGAAACTACGGCGGAAAGCTCGGAAAGTACCAGTTCCACCTGAAAGACCTCGTTTGAGGCTCTTTCTTTTTTCTTCTTTTTTATCCACATACTTTTTCTTAAATGATTTGAATAAATCTCAATAGATATGACAGAAATGTAGAATTATCTGAGAGTAACATCTGCAATACCCTGGAAAGACCGGAATTAATAGCTGAATTCTATCACAGGATGCAATATGGAACCAATAGACAAACTCAGCAGGCTTCTGAATAATACACCACTTAATGCATTCGTTGGATGGGCAATGGTATTGCTGCTATTCCTGTTGTGTATTGGGAATTTTATCTACGGCATGTTCATGTGGACCATACTTATTGCTTTTGTGATCTGCATAATAATAGCTCCTGCAATCATGATGCGCAAGCTCTCAGTTATGCCTTCGTGGTATTTCATACTATTAGCGATTATACCCATTGTAGGAAGTACAACAGCTTACTATTTCTTTTCCACAAGTATACCATTCTATCTATCGGTGGCCACCATCGCACTCCTTCTGGCGGCTGAGATCAGCTGGTTCACTTCTGTTAAGATGAATGACAGGTTCGCCATACTCCTTGTCATTACTACAACACTGGCAATATCCGGTCTTTTGCATTTGCTACAATGGTTACTGGACATGAATCTGGGAACTGTTTATCTTCTGAATGGAAGAACACCTGAGGCCATAAATGATGCTGTGATGTATGAGTTCATCTATGCCATGATAGCAGGTATCGTTGCCGGACTCATATTCGGCTGGTATTTCAGATCAGACAAGCATGCCGGCAGTATCGAAGTTCCTGTTCTGAGATCTCAAGAAGAGACCAATTACGTTACATCCAGACCTCCTGCACCTATACGCAAGTTACTTGGAATCTCTGATGAGAAGCAGAAAATCGCAACAAGGATGATGCAGGTAGTTCTTTTCATATTAGTGATAGCAGGTATTTTGCTAAAGGACCTGTCTACTGCCGTGAATGCAACCACAGGACTGGCTCTCACTTTTGTACCGAATATTATCACACGTAAATACAATATATCTATTGATACAGGATTGGTACTCTGGCTTACACTTGCTATTTTCCTTCATTCACTTGGGACTTTTGCATTATACGATAATATCATAAGATGGGACCATGTCACACACGCCTTATCAGCCTTTGTTGTAGCAGCCGCAGGATATACACTTATAAGAGCTATCGACATCTATGCCGATGAGATCTATATCCCGCCAAAAGTTCTCTTTCTTTTCATCCTGCTATTCGTACTTGCAATGGGAGTTGTCTGGGAAATTATTGAGTTCGTTAGTGATGAACTGACCTCAGGTCTCGGTTACAATGCCATACTGGCCCAGCACGGTATAGGCGATACTATGATGGACCTTGTGTTCGACCTGTTCGGAGCTATCATTGCTGCTACATGGGGAACCGCCTACCTTTCTGATATATCCTATCGGCTTGCGGACAAGTTCGAGGAAGTCTCCTCTAAAAAAAGTATCAGGTGAAGTAGGATTTTTTCAATTCCATAGGTTTATATCTTTCATACTGATATTATTCTTTAAGGACTATATTCTGTATTTCTGATTGTAATTTAATCGATTGTGATCAGAAATGCGTATCTGGGGAGATACCGTGCAGAGTAGTTTTGGAGATAGATTCTCTGTAAACAATGCAGGGGGAGTAGTTAGCAGACTTTAAAATGAGCTTTTGCTATGAATAGTTTACAAACCGGGAGGAAATATGACTAAAGAATTGTATAAATTGCCTGAGCTGAAATATGGTTATGCAGACCTGGAACCATATATCTCAGAGGAACAACTACGCATACATTATGAAAAGCATCATCAATCCTATGTCAATAACGTAAACTCGTTATTACAAATGATGGATAAAGCAGTAGAAGACGGAACAGAATATGATTCTAAAACAACTGCAAAATCATTATCATTCAATCTTGGTGGGCATGTACTTCACAGTTATTTCTGGTGGGAGATGACACCTGCAGAAAAAGCAAGTGGAGAACCTGTAGGCGAATTATATGATGCTATAAAGGATAACTTCGGAACCTTTGAAAGGTTCAAAAATGAATTTACCAAAGTTGCATCAAGTGTTGAGGGTTCAGGCTGGGCAGCAGTGACCTTCTGCAGTGACACTAAAAGACTAGGTATTATGCAGATAGAGAAACACAACACGAACGTTACCCCGGATTTCCCAATCATCATGGCTATAGATGTGTGGGAACATGCCTACTATCTGGACTACAAGAATGAAAGAGGTAAATTCATAGATGCCTTCTGGAACATAGTCGATTGGGAAGAAATAAACAAGTGGTTCGTGAAGATCTACAAGTTCAGTATGGAATGATCTGATATCTCTGTTAAGCGCCATCTGCTAACTACTCTATTCCAGCGCTAACAGAGATTTTCAATATTTTTATTTGATCTTATCCCATTCCAAGAGCTGCAAGTCCGGCACTGATACCGTTCCTTATCAGTTCCTGAGGGTCAATTCCTGTGACCTGAAGCATGACATAGACTCCAATGAAAGTACCTATCATACTTCCAAGATTTGCAAGAGCTGCAACCATTACGACACGGAAGAGATTATTCTTCATCATGTCTTCAGTTGTCTCTATCTCTACCAGTTCCTTGAAATCATCGGTAGTCGGACTGCGGTATTTAGCTTCTGTAAGACCTGCAAACCATCCTGCTGCCATCATCGGGTTCAGTGATGTCAGCCATGCAACTGAGAATGCAGTGAGCACGGAATATGGATGGCCTCTTGCAATAATAGCTCCGGCGGCGCTGAGCACCCCGTTTATGATGAACCACCAGGCAAAAGCGATACCCAGAGTCTTAAGAGGGACTCCTGACATAATCAGCAATGCAAAGGTTCCAAGAGCAATGGCTACAACAGCGACTCCGAATAATTTCATTATACTGAATCGTTTTTTAGGGGTTTCTGCTGCATAACTCAACTGCGGGATCGTTTTAGGATTTTCAAGATAACGCTGGATTCCTGCTCTGTGGCCTGCTCCTACAACAGCGACTATCTTTTTATTACCACCGGCAGCAGCCCTTACAAGGTTGTTTGCCATGTATGCGTCCCTTTCATCGATAAGGACCTTCACAGCATTCGGTGATGATTCCCTGAACTCTTCCACAAGCATGGAAACCATATCCTGGTTGGTGATAGTATCCATATCGATATCCTTGGTACCACCAATACCCAGAACAGCAGCTATAAGACCTGCAAGCATTTTCATTTTTTCAATGAAACCCATCTTGCTCCAGAAACGCTGTAAAGTGATCTGGACGTCCCTGTCAATAAGAAGGACCTGTGCACCACTTGCTTCTGCGGCCTCAATGGCGCTGATCATTTCAGCACCCGGCTGCACACCCATCTCATCAGCGAATTTCTTCTGGATATGGGCCAGTAGCATGTGTACAAGATAGAAATAGACTTTTCCTTCCTTGAGAAGCTCCTTTACAGGTATATCAGCGTTCTTGACATTACCTTTTATGGCCTCATACCTGGGTCTGCAAAGTTCAACAGCAACTATGTCCGGTTTTTCCCTTTCAATGGCTGCATTTACTTCCCTGACACTCTTTTCAGATACATGAGCTGTCCCTACAAGTATTATCTCGGTGGGCCTCTTAGTATCTTCAGAACCGGAACCCAAAGCTGGTTCTTCGGGTTCTATAAACTCTTTTATCACTTCGATCTCAGTTGGCCCTGAGTTCGAAAATNNATGAATTCCCGGGATTTTCTTCCGAATACAGATTACCATCTGTGGTATTGTAATCGTAAGCGGAGATGTTCTCCTGTGAATCACTCAAATTATCATGTTTCAAGGTAGATCCTCTTTTAAGACTACTAGAACTACTCATTCGCTAACATCAATAATCGCATGAGGTCTGTCCTGGAAAGGATACCTTTTACGGTGTCATTATCTGTTACCAGAACACGCCCTATATTATTGACAGTCATTATTTTGAATGCTTCCGCCGCATTTGAATTTGAAGGCAATGATATAACATCCTTTGTCATGACATCGGATACAAGGGTTGCATAGCGCTCATGCGGAAGTACATTGCGTATGTCTGTAAAGGTCACAATCCCTTTTAAAGAATTGCCCTTGATAACAGGATATCCCAGATGTTTATTCTCGAACATAAAATGAGAGAGATCCTCAACTGTCATTTCAGGAGCAACGGAAACCACTTCTTTTGACATTACGTCTGAAACCTTGTATTTTTCAAGGCTTACGGTTACAGTCGTTGACTTATCCTCTTCGGATGCACCGATGTAAACAAAAAATGCAATCAGAATAAGCCACGGATTCCAGAATAATCCGATGACACCCATAATAAAAGCGAACATCTTACCAAAGTAAGCGGCATAATGAGTGGCTTTTACATAGCTCATCCTTTTTGCGTACCATGCACGAAGAAGTCTTCCCCCATCCATTGGAAATGCCGGGATCAAATTGAAAAGTGCCAGTACTATATTAATAGAAGCCAGGATTCCCACCATCAGGTAAATTGAAGTATTACTGTAAGATGGTATGAATGAAATTGCCACCAGGTGCAATGCAAGAAGACCAAAACCTATGATAAGGCTTACCAGAGGTCCGGCAAATGCCATCTTGAATTCCTGGGATGGGTCTCTTGGAATTTCTTCCATGGAGGACACGCCACCGAATAGCAACAGAGTTATGTCCCTTATCTCAACACCATAACTCTTAGCTACGTAGGAATGACCCAGCTCATGGAGGAGAATACAGGCAAATAACAGTATAGTTGTTAAAAGCGACAAAGCATAACTTTCAGTAGCCGATCCGACATCCGCAAAACCATATGGTTGCGGATTTGTAGCAAACACAAGAGCAAAAACGGGAAGTATCAATAAAAAAGTGATATGAAGCTTAATAGGTATTCCCATAATGCTTCCAATCTTCAGTGAAGTATTCATGAGAACATGTTAGATGCATTCATATTTATCTTTATCTCATTTTTATTCAAAGTTAAATCCATAGAATGATATGTGTAGAATACTTTCACCCCGCTTGGCTTAAGAGTATATGTAAAAAAGATCTATTTTAGGTTAAGACAGGCAAGATGAACACACGCCTTACACGCTTCAAGGCCAGGTGCCATCTAGCCTTATCCCCTCACATTTTTCTTTTTCTGCTTTTTTCTTTTATCTTTATTCTGGAAAAAGATCAAATCTGGAATCTTTGCAATAAATACCTAAATTGTCTGAAGAACCTGTTTCAGGTCCTGCACAAAAGAATCTATCATTTCAATAGTTACATGCGGCATTATTACAAGACGCAAACCATGAGGATTCTGGGTTATCGAAACCTGTCAGTTGCATTCCTTTGCCAGCCTGCTTCTGACAAGGTCTGGTTCCGGAACTTCCAGTGCAACTACATTCATTACAGGTTCTATCAATGGATACACATTGATCTCTGCAAGTCTGCTCAGAAGATAACGGGTCGATTGCATACATTGAGAAACAGTTTTTCTGTAGCCCTCTTTTCCCATGAATTTTATAACCGCATAGGTCGCTGCAACAGCAGCTCCACTTCTGGTTCCTGTAAGAGTGTATTGGGTAGAAACTGTCAGGTAAGGTGTGTCTGCTTTCAGACTTTTCAGATAATCAGGGCTCCTGAACAGCAGGACACCGGATGGGATTGTGCTAAGGCCCATTTTATGTGGGTCAATAGCTATTGACGTCACGCCGGGTAACATGAAATCAAATTCACATGACTCATCAAGAAATGGAAGCACAAATCCTCCAAAGGCAGCATCAACATGCAGGAAAATTTTTTTTTCCCGGGCTATTTCAGAAAGTTTTTTGATGGGATCGACCTGACCAAATTCTGTTGAGCCAGCTATGCCAACAAGACCTATTGTATTTTCATCTATAAGAGATAGAACTGAATCAATCGAAACTCTTAAATTCTGATCAAGGCTGGCTTTTCTGAGTTCAACATCCAGAATGTCAGATACTTTATCGAAAGAAAAATGAGCTGAATCCGGAACAACGAGATTAGGCCTGTCACATTTTGATCTTTGCATGAAAAGATTTCTCATGGAACGTATGGCCTGGATGTTGGATTCAGTTCCACCTGTAGTAGTGTAGCCTGCTGCATCAGGATGATGCAAAAGATGACTTAGCATACTGAGTACTTCTTTTTCCAGATTGTAAGTCCCTTTAAAAAGACCAAAATCACCCATATTTGATTCTATGAATTGCATATGAGCCTGAACAGCTATTTCATGAGGATAAGTACACATGGAACTTAAAACTCTATCATATTTGAAATCCTGGGATTTTGATTGATCCAGAATAGAAATGATTTCCTTTCTTTCCAAGCCTTTTTCATTCATTTGAAAGCATGAATGATGCAGGATATTTAAATCAATTTTGTTCCGGTTTATTGAGAGACCCCATTATTTCAACTGGATAATGCAAATTTGAAAAAAATGTAGTTTTTCGGTTTTACATATTTCAGAACTTTAGACATAAGAGCTACCCCATTGTTTCAACTGGAACATACATAAAGAAAGTGATCAAGCTGAAATTTTGCTAAATTACCTGTTAATTCAAAGAAAAGTTTATATAGAATTAAATTGATAAGAACACTGCCATCTTTTTTTCAAAATTATTAAAAAGATAGTTCACATCTTTTTTTTCTATTCCAGTTGAAATCATAGGGTCACTGTGGTTTATAAACTTTCCAGTTGAAACAAAGGGGTTAGTTTCCATGAGAAATTAAGTTGCTTATATACAGCACCTATCAATACTTTTATATTGTTTTGACAGATACTGATTTTTTTACATCATATCTTTTTTATATCATGTTCCAGTTGAAGTGAAGGGGTCTAAACCATAACCATTAATAACCTCAACTTCCAATGTAGCGTTTGGAATGAGAGAGTAAATCCAATCTCGTTGTTCATATCATTATAATAACATTCATTTATCTTTTAATTTGACAGGATCGGGTGAAATAGTAAATGCAAAGTAAATCATTAGATGGTCTTTTCCAGGAATTATTGGAAAATGAACCTATTTTTAAAAACAAAGAGGTTTTAAGACATTCTTACACTCCTGATTCTCTTGTCCACCGTGATGTCCAGATCAACAGTCTTGCATCAATTCTTGTTTCAGCTCTTAGGGGAGATACACCTTCTAATATTCTCATTTATGGAAAAACAGGTACCGGCAAAACTGCTGTTACCAGAAATGTTGGAATCGAACTTGAAAGGAAAGGTGAATCACTCGGGATTTCATGTAAAGTTGTTTATCTGAATTGTGAAGTGATCGACACCCAATACAGGCTTCTTGCAAACCTAACTCGCCAGTTTGGAGAAGATGTTCCTATGACAGGTTGGCCGACAGATCAGGTCTTCTTTAAATTCAAGGAAACTATCGACACTGAAAAACAAGTAGTCATTATTATTCTGGATGAAATTGACAAATTGATCAAGAAAGGCGATGACGTTCTCTACAACCTTTCAAGGATCAATACCGATCTCAAAAATTCAAAAGTCAGTATGATCGGCGTTTCAAATGACCTCAAATTTACTGAATTCCTTGATCCCAGAGTAAAAAGCTCTCTTGGAGAAGAAGAAATTATTTTCCCGCCTTATGATGCTGACCAGATAAGCGATATCCTCAATGAAAGAGCTCTAATCGCTTACAAGCCTGATGCTCTGGATGAAATGGTCATTCCTCTCTGTGCTGCCTTTGCAGCTCAGGAACATGGTGACGCAAGACGTGCCCTTGACCTTCTCAGGGTTGCAGGGGAAATCGCAGAAAGGGAGAACCTATCTCGTGTTGAAGAGCAACATGTCAAAGGCGCTCAGGAAAAGATCGAGGTCGATCGTGTAGTTGAAGTTGTACGTACTCTCCCAACCCAGTCAAAACTTGCGCTTTACAGCGTAATGTTGCTGAGAAACAATGGTTACAAGAATGTTACAACCGGGGAAGTCTACAATGTATATCGCCAGTTATGTTTGCAGGTGGATATGGACATCCTTACACAGCGCAGGGTGACAGATCTCATGTCAGAACTGGATATGCTCGGAATAGTCAATGCTGTTGTTGTAAGCAAAGGCAGGTATGGAAGGACAAAGGAAATAGTATTGAGCGTACCGATAAACAGCACAAAGAAAGTATTGTTTGAGGATTACAGGCTCAAACCACTGGAATCGTTCAAGCCTGTTTTAACAACTCAATTACATCTATAACTATACTTCAAAAATTCAGAAGCTTGGAAGCATCAATCTGAGATATCCCAGATATGGGATCTTATAACGTGCGATGCCTATGATCCATTCTTCTTTAACAGGCATCTGGTAGCTTACCTGTCCCTGTTGGTCATAGTACTTGTTCGTTACTTTGTTGTCACCTTTTGTAATGTATCCGGCGTAAGGTGCAGCAGGTCCTCCTTCCCACATAGCTTCTCCCTCTTCAACGTAATACATTGCTCTGTGAATTATAGGAGTCACGCCTTCCTGTCCATATGGCTTGTATAATATTACATCTCCGTAATAATCAAAGGATGTGTAATTATTCGTGCCGTCTTCATATGTGACAACATGTGTCCGGTCAATACTCTGAATGAAAATGATATCCCCAATATTCATATGAGGTTCCATGCTACCTGATTCCACGGCTACCATGGGAGTCCACATCCCAAAGACCACTTGAGAAAAAGATGCAAATATCAATACGGCTAACAGGACGGTTAGAATGTCCCTAGCAAGTGAAACAAAGAAATTATCACTTTCTCTGAAAGTGTGAAAAGCGTCTTTTAAATCCATTGTTCTTACCTATGTTCTGCCAAGTGAAAGAATGTATTTATGAGTTAAGGAATATATTTGCAAAAAATAAAGTGTTTATGGTTTAAAGTCGTTTTGTAAGTTATGTTATTGTAAGATGATCTACATTTTAATCTGCTATCATTATGAATGAAATTGATGTTCTAACTGTCTTTATTGAAGAAGGCTATCAGATAAGTCCTAAAGCAGTGGACCTTATTTGCACCCATTGTTCCCCGAAGGAACTTGTGGCATACATACTTGATAATATCGATCTTTCCGTGCTTGTAATTGATGTTGATCATATTGATCTTGAAGGTTTTAGTGGCCTCCTTCCGATGGAAGAAAAAAGCTTCAGTCCATCTTCAGAACCAAGTTCACAAGATGAGGAACTCAACAATAATTACAATAATTACAATAATTCTTCTTCTTCTTATCAGCCATCAGCCAGTTCTCCGAAGGCTGTAGGCAGTGTTTGCTATTCCAACAACCCAGTCTCCATACTTTCTGATATCACGGACAATTCCACCTGTGTCGGTGAATACATGGAATTTGTCCAGTTCTTCAGAAACCGATACAGCAGGATCAGTGATATAATCCGTGGCAGAATAAATGCCCGTCCTATAGAGAGCCTGAAGACAGGTAAAAGGACAAATTTCAGGGGAAGCAAGGAAGCTGGCGAGATATCTGTAATTGGCATGATATCTGAAATAAAGAGCACAAGCAATGGCCATAAAATACTGGAAGTTGAAGATCCTACAGGCTCATTTTCAGTTCTTATACGTATGGCAGACAAAGAACTCTATGAGCAGGCAAGTCATCTGGTGCTGGATGAGGTTGTTGGTTTTACAGGCAAGCTCACAAACGATGGCAAGCTCATGATAGTCCAGAAGATAATCCTTCCGGACCTCCCGAATACGACTATCAAGAGGAGCGGAACCGTCGGGAAGGCAGTCCTTACATCCGATATACATATTGGGAGTACGACTTTTCTTGAAGAGCCATGGGAGAGATTCCTTGACTTTTTGAATGGTGACACTGACAATGAGGCACTGGCAGCCATTGCAAAGGAAGTGCGTTATCTACTTGTCGCAGGCGACCTTGTTGACGGGGTTGGCATATATCCGGGACAGGAACATGAACTTTCGATCCTGGATGTCTATGACCAGTACAAAAAAGCAGCCGAATATTTTTCAAGGGTTCCCAGTCATATCCAGATTATCATTTCTCCTGGAAACCATGATGCTGTCCGCCAGGCAGAACCCCAGCCAAAATTACCCGAAATAATAAGAGCGGATTTCCCTGATAATGTGACATTTGTGGGCAATCCTTCAATTGTGGATCTGGATGGTGTGAAGGTTCTTCTTTATCACGGACGTTCCATTGACGATCTGGTTGCCTCGGTTCCAGGTGTCTCATATAGCGACCCCACCAAGGCGATGGTGGAAATGATGAAATTCAGGCATCTCTCCCCGATCTATGGAAGCCGCGTTTCCATTGCACCTGAAAAGAAAGACTATTTTGTNNATAAATTCCGGTACATGGCAGGACCAGACCGAGTTCCAGAAAAGGGTAAATGTCGTTCCAACCCCTGCACAGGTTCCTGTTGTGGACCTGGCAACTCTCAAAACTACCATTTTGAAATTCGATGAATGATTCTCTTTGATTTCCAGTGGAACCAGGTCTGGAAGTCTGGAAAATAAAAAATAGAAAATAGGAGAACAGCAAACTCTCAGTTTTTCTGTTCTTTATCCTTTTCCTGTATCCTGAGTATCGTATGATTCATTGTCTGCTCAGGGCATATAGTTACACAACGCCTGCAGCTTGTACCAAGACAGTGCTGGCTGTCAATATTGGCAAATCTCTGTCCGTCCTTTTCAATGATTACAACTGCATCCTCAGGGCATTCTTCTTCGCACTTGTGGCAAAGAATACATTTTTCCACCGGGGCTTCAAGAGTTATTCCGATATTTGTCACAATATCAAGACCAAGGGTTCCGACATCATCAATATCCTTGGAAACCCTTTTTTCTATCTCCGTTTTTTCCAGGTCCTGTGGGAATACGGGAATTCCATACATTTCCAGCATCTGTTTGTACATTTCAGCAGGCATTCCATGCTGCCAGGTCGAAAGTTCGCAGACATAGATATCCTTGAAAGTTTCACTGGTAGCCATCATAAGATGATCTGCATGTATCTTGTTTGCAACAGCAACAACCTCATCGAGTTTTGACCTGTCAATTGCTATTTTTCTTGCAAGACCTATGGAAGTATTACCGAACTGGACGATACCTTTGGAGAAGCCGGGAACAGAACCAATATGTCTGGCCTTGTCAGCATCAACATACGTACCTGTTGCCCCCGACATGTATGAATAACGCAGGTCTTCGTATTTCATTCCAGATTCGACCATCAGGGTCATGTGTGCCGCTCTTATGGCTCCGATGGCCTTACCAACCTCCTCTACATCCTTGTTGGTGATAACGATACTATCCCCAAGTATGAGTTCTCCATTAGGCAGCTGGGGTAGCTTTGTTATGAGTCCCTCTTTCAGTGCAAGAGCTATTGTCGCGATCACGCCTGTGCCGGTGATCCCCTTGGGTCTTACTATGCAACCTTCAATGCAATCTCCTGTAATCGGATCAACGAGGGGGCCTTTTATGGGAGTCATTGTATCGTCGAGTACGGTGAGCCGCCACCATTCTCCTTCGCTGTTCACATCGCTTATGGCCCTGGGACCTGCAAGCATTCCGCATGCGATTCCCTGTCCCTCGATAGCAGGACCTGCGGCTGCACTTGCGGTCATTATCCTGTCACCTATCTTCAGTGCCATTTCGGCATTCGTGCCGTAATCAGTTACAAGACATGGCTCTGTCTGGTGAATGAAATCCGTTTCCAGCATCATGGCAAGAGCATCGGCACCGATCTCGTGTTTGATTGCAGGAGGAACGATGATCTCACAGTTATCCATTTCAAAGATGCCTTTGAATATCTCATTTGCCGGGAATATCCTGGCATCCCTTTTGATATCCTGAACCCCAAGAGCTGCCTGTTTGTTCTCACCTGCATATGCAAGGTCCCTTATCTCCATATTCTGGAAGAGTGAGAGTTGTATGGGATTTCCGCAGACTGCTATACGTTCTATCTTGTCAGGTTCAACATCGAATTTTTCCAGTATCTCCCTTACAGTTTCAATGATCAGCCTGTGGGCAACATCTCTTCCGGTACTCATGGCAAAATCAAGGTGGTCCATGACATTTCCACCGGGAAGCGGATGACCCATTGTTATCACGGTCTTTACAGTCTCTTTCTTATCTAGATCGATAAGTTGTGACCTGAAACCACTTGTTCCAAGGTCAAGGGATATCACATACATGTTCTCTACACTCCGTTAGTTCTCACTTATTGGTTCTGGATCACAGAATACAGCATTGAAGCAACTCCTATCACAAGAGGCTCCATCACAAGATCGACACGATACTTCCTTCCCACCTCAGGAGGCAGCCCGCATGGTATTCCCGGAGTTGAGACAAGACATCTCTCCTCTATCATACCTTCTGATATCGTGTCTGCATTTGGGGTGGCTTCGAATACCATGGAAAACTTCTTCCTGTCATCGCTACAGTAAGGCTTTATATTCAGTTCGTCCACTGCCTTTTGAAGGAATTCCTTGTTGGGGTCGCAGGCATAGACNNTGTTCACGAGGTGGCATGCTCCTGCATAACCGACCCTGCCAAGTCCGATGACCAGTATATCCTTTGAACTGGCTTCCCTGAATCTTGAAGCGATATCCGCATATATCACACCTGTAGCCACATGGTTGCTGACTATCTTCTCGTTCCTCAGGTTGTGTGCAGTGAAAATATGGTCATCTGCCATCATTATTATGTCAGCTCCCTGGGACACGGCTTCATAGTAACCTGTAACATCCGGATGTTCTGTTACGAATCCTTCAAAACCGAAGTACTGGGCTATGAACAGAAGGGATGATGTAAAATTGCCGATGACCCCGTTTCCTGCGGTGATGGGTATGATACCTACTTTTTCAGAACCGGGCTTTGTTCCGTAGAGTGCTTCGCATATTCCCCTTATGTCAAGACCTGTGACCCTTCTGGCAATCTCATCATTTTCTTCAAGCTGAATGGAAAGGTTTTCCAGGTCTTCTGGTGTCAAAAGTGCCATTTTATACCTCCTGTGGGTTCTTCCGGAAATGTTGAGTTATCATTTCCATTCCGTTTTGTCTCACTTTTTCAGTCTCTTCCCTGTCGGCTCCCCGGCTTATCAGGGTGAAAACGCTATTCATGTTCTTACCTCTGGACTCGAATATCTCAAGATTCTCTGAAGCATGGAACTGTACATATTCGTCACCCTGTGAGAGCACATGCTCACCAACAGGTTTCAGGTTCCCATTCTCAAGAAGCATATGTTCATAGATGCAGTAGTTCCTCTGCGCAGCTATCTCCATCTCCTGCACACCTTCTGAAAACGCCTGCATTAGCAATTCCACAAGGTTGATTCCTGTGGAATGGTAAACAGCCGTGGGTGTCTGGCTCGGGAATCTTGCATCTATCTCCAGCACCTTCAGACCCTGGGGGCTGTCTATTGCCTCTACATCCATTATTCCCCGAAGGTTGAGGTTCTTTGCCAGCTCATGACTTATCTTCCTGAATTCAGGGTAGTTCTCAATGGGAGTCACCATGTGGCAGTCGTAGGTTCCATCAATGTGTATCTTCGTTTCCTTGACAACTGCAAAGTTCCTGCCATCCCCGATAACCTCAAGGGAAACAACATCACCCTCAACATATTCCTCGATGAGCATGGACGGGTCAAGTCCTTCCAGTCCCCTGTCATCATATATTATAGAGGTTCCAATGCTGCTGCTTTCGCAAGGAGGCTTTACAAAATAAGGTGGTTTTACAGGTTTATCTGCAGGAGTTGGTATGCCAATGGATTTGAAATAATCCTTTGAACGCTTCTTATCCATGCTTACATAATAAGCATCAAAATCGAAGAGTATGGGACATGCCAGCTCGTTCTTAATGCTCCTGAGGAACTCTATGGTCCTCAGGTTTTCATTTACCGGAATGATGGCATCCACATTTTCTGAGAGTTCCCTCAGTTTTTCGGGTTTCTCGGTTATGTCAAAACAATGGAAACTGTCCACAACGTTGCGTATAAGGGGTTTGGCCCTGCGGTCTACAANNCGGTCTACAAGCACAACATTCATGCCGGCCTTATGTGCCAGGTAGGTGACCTCAAAGCCCTGTAATTTGCCACCGATGATGCAGATGGTCTTCATATTGCCACCAACGGTACTTGAGCTGACTTTCCGGTGGACTTTTCTATTATCCTGTTGAAATCAGCCTGGCTTGCAGGCTCCATACCCATGGTCCTGAGCCTCTTAACAACACTTTTCGGATCCCTGTCCCTTTCTTCCAGTTCCCTGTCATAATTCACAACGCCTTCAAGTGAGGAATCGGATGGTATTATCGATGTGACAACGTTTGCACCTGCATTAAGGCGGTGGACCATGCCATCAATTCCTTCCAGGTCAAGGGATGCCGGTATGAGCCTGTCCGGGAACATCAGCCTTAGTATTGATATTATCTTCAGTTCTGAGAAACTGGATTCCTGGTTTACTTCCTCAAGAGGGGTTCCTTCCTGTGGAACAAAAGTCATAACACGCACCATGTCCGGCTTGTTCTTCTCCATACCTCTCAGGGACTTTATGGTGGAATCGATATCATTTCCCACACCTGTGAGTATTCCGTCTTCCACACAGTATCCGATATTCTTGGCGAACTGTCTTGCATGCATCCTTTCTTCAAATGACTGTCCTACCCTCAGTTTCTGGTAGAGCTCACGGTCATGGGTTTCCTGGTACAGAGCAAGGAAGTCAGCCCCGTTTTCACGGAGTTTGCTTAGAGTTCTGTCATCCATGACACCGGGAGAGATCATAATGGGTAATCCCATTTCGTCTTTCACTGTTCTCACAATATCAACGAACTTATCCGGGTCATTGTGGAAATAGGGGTCTTCTCCCATGGTCAGGTCAACCATGTGAATACTCTCATTCTTCAGTGCCCTGCAGATATTACGTATCTCCTCCATATCAAGGCGGTATCGCTGTATATCATTGCATTTGTTGTAGTAGCAGAAAGCACAGTTGTTCTTGCAGTAGGTTGAAAAGTAAACGAAACTGTAGAGAAATACCTTGTTTCCAAAGAAATGGTCTCTCACTTTTCTTGCCACATAGTGCAATTTCTGGATATCTTCTTCTTCCGTCAGGGACAGCAGTTCCCTGATATTTCCATCTGTGAGCTGCTTTCCATTTACTATGTCCTGTGCAAACCTATCAAGGTCCCAGTAATCGATATTCTTTATCATGTTACTCCCTCACAGGTTTATGCTGATACCGTTGTAGTAGGATTCGGACCTTGCTGCACGCTTGATATTCTTGAAATCGTGCTTCGCCTTCAGAAGTCTTTCAAGGCCAAAACCGGCTCCTATCCAGGGTTTGTTCACTCCCCAGTCCATGTCCATTGGAATAGGACCTACAACGGCAGATGAGAGTTCCATGTTCTTGTGCATGATGTCGATTGTCTCGCCATAGACCATGCAGCTATCCTCCATTATCTCATAATCGATACCAAGGAACTCCAGGAACTCATCTATAATATACTCAAGATTATCCCTTGTGCACTTGGATCCCATCTGGCAGAAATTGAGCATGGTGAACTCTTCAAGATGGCTGTTCCCGTCTGATTCCTTGCGGTAGCATGGACCTATCTCAAATATCCTTACAGGATCAGGCAGTACGTTATCGAACTTTCGCAGGTGGTTGTACAAACCGGGTGCCAGCATAGGACGAAGGCACATGTTGTCACCGACCCTGAATATCTGCTCGGATAGTTTCTTGTCCTCGCCAACTCCCATTCTTTCCATATATTCGAAGGGAATTAGTATGGGTGATTTTACTTCAAGGAAACCCATGTCCACGAAGAATTCGGTTATTGTTCTCTCAAGTTTTCCAAGCAGGTTCTCGCGACTGTTTTCGTATACTTCCCGGATGTCTTTTTTCCTATCGGTCAGAAGTATGGATTCCAGTTCACCAAAGGAGCGCTTTTCCTTAGAGAATGATATCATCTCTCCAGGTCCCAGTAGTGAGAGTATCCTGGTCTTTTGTGAGGGTGTGAACTCCGTTTTCCTCGACTTTGTTTGCGGCTGGAAAGTCTTATCAGGTTTAAAAGGACTGGAACTGCTCTTACTTTGCTTCGGAGCTGAACTGTGGTTGGTGGAACTATTGGCAGTTGTCCCAGCCCTTTGTTCATTCTGAATGTGAGAAGGAGTGTTTGTTTTTATTTCCGGTTTGTTTATTGTTGCTGGTATTTCTTGTTTTACCGGCTTTTCAGGCTCTAAACGGAAAGAGCGAACTATTTTTATTTCAGATTCATCCTTTCTGGAGATTTTCTTTGAAAATTCCCTGATCCTGTCTTCTGAGAGACGACAGCGCTTACAGGGTTTCTGGAATTTATGATTCCTGAGTGACCTTGCGGATCGGCTTGATCTTGAATTGCGTACGGTGATTACTTCCCCGCAATCCATTTCGATTCGTATATATTTCTGGGATGTTTCACACTTCTGTATCCCATGAAGGTGTCCGTTGCGTGACACCCATAAACCGTTTTTGCTAATAAGTGTATCAAGTGGTTTCTTTTCCATGCTAACAGCTCCTGGATTATGACCTTTTTTCGTACTAATTCCTAGAATCCCAGGTAAGTTAGTATCCAATTGTGGTTCTTGTTGTTGAATGTCATTTCTTTGCTTCCTTTGATTGATAGCGATTTGATCCTGTCTTCAATTGGTACTCCGTATCAACGAAAGACACATTCTATGTTGGTAATCGACATATATATATATTGTCCATAAACTGCAGTATTTATAGTTTGTGTTTATAGGTTACAGTATACACGTATATACTTTTCCAAACAGCAGCTATATTTTTAATAAGTACACACCACTTGCTCCCTATCTCTACTAAAGGATATAGATCCATTATTAAAGAGATACCTTTCAGTAAAACAGAATAATATATAGCATAATTTGATGATATTATTTACAGGACATGTGAATTGTCATGAGATATGATAATTTTGTAATACCCAACACATCCGTAAAAATTACTTGTTTTAAGCAAATAACTATCTATATTTCAGCAAACTGACTGATTTTTGGGGAAGTGCAGGAATACCGCCCCGTATCCCTGCCTATGGATATAGACCCTTTTATTAAGGGACATTTTCCAGTAGAACAGAATAATATATAGCATGATTTGCTGTTATTATCTGTATGATATGTGAATTGTCATGGGGTATGATACTTAGTTATCTCTGAATGAACATGAAGATAAATTACTTCAAAGAAAACTTACCGTATTCTCAAATAAAAAGTCAAAATATTCCTTTTTACTCCAGCATTTTCTATTTGTCAGGGCGATTTTCCATCTGATACTTATATAGTGCTATTTCAATTGCTGTTCGCAGATCGTCTTCTTCAAAGGGCTTTAAAATATATCCATAAGGTTCTGTCTGTTTAGCTCTTTTAAGTGTTTCATCGTCCGAATGAGCAGTAAGATATATTATTGGTATATTGAACCTTTCCCGAATCGTCTGAGCTGCTTGAGTTCCATCCATATCTCCTTTTAGTCTGATATCCATGATCACAAGATCCGGAAGGAACCCCTCAGCTTTGTTAATTGCTTCTATCCCGGATGATGCAACACTGGGAATCTTATATCCGAGCTTTTTCAGTCTTTTCTTAAGCTCCAGGGCAACAATATTTTCATCCTCAACAACTAATATCTTTGCATTATTAATCTCTATTTCTTCCATCTTATTTCCTCTCTGCAAAATTTATGATAAATTCTGTTCCATGAATTGAGTTCAGTTCAATTGTGCCATCGATCTGGTCAACCAGCGTGGTCACAAGCTGTAAACCTAGAGATTCTGTATTTCTGTAATCTATATCCGGGGAGATACCAATTCCATTATCTTTTATTTTCAATAAAAAATCATTTTTCATAACTTTGAGTTCCACACTTATTTCCCCTTCTTTCATTTCAGGGAAAGCATGTTTTAGTGAATTTGAAACAAGTTCATTGATTATCATACCAAGTGGAACAGCTGTATCAACATTCAGATAAACATCCTCTACTTTTGAAATAAGCTTAATATCCTTATTTTCAGTTCCGCATGATCTGGATAGATAATTAATCAATTTCTCCGTGTAATCAGAAAAGTCAATACTTGTCATATCCTTGGATTGGTACAATTCTTCATGTATCAGAGCCATTGAACGTACACGGTTGCGACTATCCATAAAGGCCTCTATTACGTCCTGGTCCTCGAAATTATCAGATGCAAGATAGAGTAAACTTGAGATTACCTGTAAATTGTTCTTAACACGGTGATGTATTTCTTTCTTGCGTATGTTCTCTGCCTGAAAAAGTGCTTCTTCTACCTTTTTACGTTCAGTTATATCCATAATGATTCCCTGCAATGTGATCCTGCCGTAATTATCGCGTCTTGTAAACGTCCTTTCATCTACCCATCTCACATCGCCTGATTTGGTGTATATTCTATATTCGTAGTTCAGTTGAGCATCCTTTTTCATATAATAATTGGAGATATGCAAATGTGTTCTTTCACTATCATCCGGGTGTATGATGTCAGCATACTTGATAGTGTTCGATGTGAAATCTTCTACAGTATAGCCAAGTTTTGTGATATTGTCTGAAACGAATTCCACTGGCCAGTCAGTTTCTGTCTTCCATTTAAAAACTATAACGGGACTGTTATTGATTATGCTCTCCATTTCTTCTTTTAGCTCATTGGAATGTTTAAGTTCGTCAGCATATTTTTTGAGTTCTTTTTCCGTCTGTTTTCTTTTACTGATATCTCTTGCAATGGTGATAACTGCTTTATACCCATCAAACTTTATCATCCGGCTACTCAATTCTACTGGAAAGATAGTACCATCTTTTCTCATGTGGATTGTTTCCAATAGGTTGCTTTTGATTTTGCATAGTTCTTTTATAACTCTAAGAAAATCCTTTCCGCGGTTGGAAGCATCAATATCCATATGTGTCAGAGAAAGGAATTCATCGTGGGAATATCCCATTCTTGAACATGCCACCTCATTTACTTCCAGGATATTTCCTTGCATATCAGTAAGATATATTGCATCATTTGGACTTTCAAACAAAGTCCTGAATTTTCTTTCAGAATCCCTTAGAGCCTTCTCAGCTTTTTTTTGCTCTTGAATAGCCAGATCTAAAGAGTTTCTTGTTTTTTCAATTCCATCAGTGAGGATTTTGAAATCACCTTCACCCTGAATCTGAACATTGCGGGAAAAATCATTGTTTTGTATAGCAGTAAGTACATTGTTGGAATCTGCAATAATATTGTTCAGTGAATCTGCAAAATTATCCAATGTATCTCCCAGATGCTTGAATTCCCCTTTTATTTCCAGTTCGGTACGTGCTCCAAGTTTTCCTTTTGCAAGGGCATTTGTAACTCTGATAGATTCCCGTATCGGTGCTATCACAGCATCCAGGATCATATTAAGCCCGATTGGAATTTCTCTGAAGTCTTTTTCTACATTTGTTTTTGCTCTTGTATCCAATTTACCGTCAACGGCATCCTGAGCAATATTTCTAAAGTTCTTAACTATTTCATCTATAGGAGAAGTTATCGATGTTGCTATCAAATAAGAGACCAGGCCCATAAAACATATTGAAATAGTAGATATAATGACCAGACTGTTTCTGAGCTTGCTGACCCCGGCAAACATCTCTTCTTTTGGGACCACAAGCACAAAAGAGTAGTTACCTGTCCTTACAGGTTCGTAGAACATTATTACTTCTTCGCCTGTCACAGGATCGATAGTTTCAACACTTCCTCCCTTTCCCTTTTTGATATCATCTGCAGCAGATGATATTTCAGGAATGTCAAAATCGTAGAGAGTATGAGTGCCTATTCCCTTTTTGTATTCAGGATGAGATACCAGAATACCGGTATTTCCTGTAACAAATGCATAGCCTGTTTCAAAGGCTTTTATCTCACTTACCACATCATCGATATAATCAAGAGATACATCAACGCCTGCAACACCTATGAATTCATCATCTTTAAGGATAGGTACATCGTAGCTTACCATGAAGATACCCTGATAAAAATAAGGTTCTGTAACAATATCTTCGTGTGTTATTTTCGGAAGCTGATAGTAATCCTGGGTGTCATAGTTTACCAGGGGTTCAATTCCTATTTTTCCCTGAATAGTATTCCAGTAAGGTACGAACCTCCCGGTGGAATCATGGTATGGAGCATTGATATATTCATTGTCCTTTCCATCGAAGGCATTTGGTTCGTATCCTACATAAACTCCTGTAAGAGAAGGATATGTTTCAAGAACATTTTTGAGAATATTATTTACTTCTTCCCTGTCAGCAGCCGTATACATTTCCATTGTTTTGGCAATGGTCTGAGCAATGGCCATATTTGCCTTCATATCTCCGTCGAACTGATTCGCATAGTCCCTTGCCATTTCAACGGATTGAAGGTATGCCAGTTCTTTTTGTTGTGCTGTCACGGTTGTGATACTGACGGCAGTTGAAACAATAAGTACCAAAAAAACGCTAACGACTATGTATATGATCAACTTGGCTTTTATTGACATTTCATTCTGTTTCATTCACACACCTTCTCATACGTATTCATTAATATGTGTCGCAGAATTATATCAGCCTTCAAATGTTGAGATTTCATTTGCCATTTTTTGATAATATCCGAACAGTTCTTCTCCCCAGTTTAGGGAACTCCGGGAAAAACTCATTATATCCCGGTGGTCGTATCTTCCATGACTACTGAAAAAACTGCCAGAGAACAAGTTATCCGTAACTATGATCGATGGAGGAAGTACTTCTTTTTTGTAAAGGAATAGTTTAATATCTGGAGACTGTTGTAGATTTTCCAGCTCTTCCTGTCTGTCTTCTTTCATTCTTTCAAATACAGACTCAGTGAGAATAATTGATATTTCAGTTCCGTTTTCTGCAAGTCCAGTGTAAAGTGGGGGATAAAATGGATGATAGATCGAAAAAACAGAATGTACATGTTTTGATTTCATAAGGGAGGTCGTAAATTCTGGCGAAGGTTCAAACATGTCGTTTAATCCTGGTTCCGCAATTATACAATTCTCTATTTCCCCCATTCTATCCAGCAGATATTGTGGTATTGCATTCAAGTCCCGTTTAACCCAATAATCCGTATCCTGAGTAAAGAGGTTTAAAATGCCATCTAATGGTTTTACGCTCTCTGCTATGAGTTTTCCAATATCTGACAGCTCATATATTCCTTCAGAGTTGCAAACCAGTTGCTCTTCCTTGAGTTCCTTTAGAGGGAGTATCAATGAACGCCAGGCAACACCAAAAGCCTCCTTTAATTCCTCAGGGTTCTTCGGACCATCCAACAATAGCAATAGTATTTTTCTTCTTTTTTCAGAGAACCAGATTGTTTCAGTTAGCGATGATTCCATTATATACACCTGAAAATCTACCCTTATTCAAGCTCTTTTATTTGATAGAGCTTTTTTGAATTATTTCTGTAATAGTCAAACAAATCATGACACCACTTTAAAGAACTGTCATCAAAACTGATTATATCCCTGTGATCATACCTTTCCTCCCCATTGAAAAGGCAAATATAACAAAACCAATCGGTCACAGTTATCATTGGTATTTTAGGGTTCTCTTTGCAAAGGAAAATGGTTGTGTTTTCCATTTCAATTAGTTCGGTGAATTGCTCAAGGTCNNTTTCTTATCTTTTCCAAAGCTGGTTCTGAGAGGAAAAGTGATATATCTGTTCCGGATTCAGCTGCTTTCAAATAAAGAGATATAAATTCAGGATGAAGATATGAAACAAAAGTAGTGATAGTTTTCGATTTAGGAATATTATCCACAAATTCTCTGGGGAGTTCAAACATGTGGTTAATGTCAGGTTCGATTAAAAAATAATGTCCAATGTACCTGATTCTACTGAAAAGGTGGGCAGGTATTGCATCAAAATTCCTGCTTGTCCAGAAGTCCTTGTTCTCTTCAACAATCCTCGATGTTTCTATAAATGGCAGCATGTTTTTTACAATTATTTTTCCTATGACAGTCAAACTGAAATCTTCTTCTTCCTGTTTTATAAGGTTTTCATTCTTCAATGTCTTTATCTGGGGCATTATAGACCGGGTTGTAACATTGAGTGATTTTTTTATTTGTTCGATGTCCCGTTCCCCTTCATTTAATAGTAACAACAAATTCTTCCTTTTTTCAGAAAACCAAACAGTGTTTACAAGTGACGTTTTCATAATCATACTATTCCCACTCTGCTGTAATATTGCTATATTCGGGGACATTTGATTGTCAGTTACCTTAAACCCATTGGTCAAACATTTCATTAATACAAGTGCTTTTTTGCACTACTAATAACGTTTTGATCTTACCTTATATTAATTTAATTTATATGCAAATTCACATTGGTGTTTACAATTCACAAGCCCTGTGACATTACACATAGCTTTTGAAAATCACAAGCATCTTTTAGAAATACGCACTAAACTGAAATCTCTGTGTCTTAGTTGAAGTAATGATTGGGGAGCTATGTATCGCAATTATTGAAAAATCGGTATGGATTATGCTATATGTTCTAAGGTAAATCCTGTTTTTGTAGACGTTATCTAATTGGATAACTCTTCATCAGGTGGTTGTTTGCAGTAATTGTACCAGGTAGTTGCAATGCTGTAAAATCAACGATAATAGACTGTGTAATAAAGTAGACAAGGTGTATTTTAATGGGAAAACAAGAAATTTTAGACAAACTCAGAGACACTATAGTTGCTCAGGATATCAATGGCTGCGCTGCAGCCACTCAGGAAGCTGTGGACTCAGGTATCAGTGCTGTTGAAGCGATAGAAGGCGGCCTTTCAGTAGGTATGAAGATCATAGGAGATAAGTTTGAAGCAGCAGAGATCTATCTTCCACAGATCATGATGTCTGCAAAGGCTATGAATGCTGCAATGGAGATTCTTACCCCTATACTTGCGGATGAAAAGGTCGGAGAAGGCGTTGGAACAGCTATCACTTTTGTACAGGAAGGGGACATCCACGACATAGGTCACCGTCTAGTTTCAACCATGCTTGGTGCAAATGGTTTCAAGATAGTCGATCTTGGTGTTGATGTACCAAATGATACCATATTAGCTGAAGTCAAAAAGCTTCAGGGTAACAAAGTGATCCTTGTGGGATCCGCACTCATGACCACATCCATGCTGGGTCAGAAAGACACAGTGGAAGCTCTTGTAGAAGAAAACCTCAGAGATTCCGTAAAGATCATGTTCGGTGGAGCACCTGTTTCAGATGGATGGATCGCAGAGATCGGGGCAGACGCAACAGCAGAGAATGCAGCAGATGCAGCTCGTGTAGCATTAGAACTTATGAAATAAGGGGGTATATAATATGACATTTTCAAGATCATTAGATTGCTATGAATTCTACGAGCGTGCAAAGAAAGGTCAGAAGATGACCCAGGATGACTGGGATCTTATGACCATTCCTATGAAGGCAATGGAACTCAAACAGAAGTACAACCTTGATTTCAAGAACGAATTCGTTCC
>DAZF01000037.1 GCA_002507205.1 Methanolobus sp. UBA32
AGTTATCTGCTTGTGGATGTCAAGGATCTCTTTGTGGATTCTATAAGGCTCACTGAGGGGCTTGCATCACATGGAATAATGATCCGTGAATGTGGTGATTTTTTTGATGGTTCGAAAAGGTATGTCCGGATATCTGTACGCTCCCACGTCGACTTTGAGAAACTTATACGCACTCTTGATGATGTATTTGCCGAACTTAGCAGGGAAGATGCCAGGGAAAAACTGGTGGAAACCATTGAACACGGTGGTGCAACTGCAGCCGGACGTGGTTCCTGCGAATATTATCCATGCCATTTCACGGGCCAGGACTGTACATTCTGCTTCTGTCCATTTTATCCATGCCAGGACGAGAATACGGGTGGTAAATTGATAGAGAGTTCTACCGGCGGACAGGTATGGAGTTGTGAACATTGTACTTTATTGCATAGACCAAAGGTCGCCAGACTGGTGCTTGATGCACTGATGGCTGACGGAGACACTGATGAGAATATAAGGAGGGCATGGAAGGAAGTCATTGAGCCTCTGCTTTGATCTTTCTTGAAGATCAGCTAAACAGGTTAATATATTTCCTATTTACTACATGCTTTGATTATTTTGACAGGACAAAGATCATCTCTCCTGGTAAAGAATTATCTTCTAAGCCTTGAGCCATGTGCACATGGCGGACTGATACGAAAAAGTTCCCAGAGATACGGGATACCTGAATCGGAAATACTGGATGCAAGTGCAAGCTTGAATCCTTTTGGAACACCATTTGAACAAGCTGATTCGGAACTTGATCTTGAGTCCCTTCTCAAAAAGGGACTTGAAAAACTAGAACAGTATCCTGATAACCGCTATGTGGAATACAGGACAGCAGCAGCTGAATTTGTTGGTATGGGCATAACATACGAGAACATAATTCCGGGAAACGGGTCAACTGAGATCATCAGACTTGTTGCTGAGTGTGCCATAAATGAAGGGGATATTGTGCTCATTCCCGCACCTACGTTCAGTGAATATGAGATGCAGTGCAAGGTCATGGGTGCACAGATAAAATATGTCGATCAGGAAAACATATTCGATCTTGACGATAAACTACTTGATGAAGCTAAAATCATCTTCGTATGCAATCCCAATAACCCTACAGGAAAATTACTCTTAAAGGAGCAGATCGAAGAACTTGCAAAGATCTGTGCAGCCCACAAGACCATTCTCTTTGTGGATGAAGCATTCATAGAACTTGCAGACCCTGAACAGAGTGTTGCGTATCTTGTTGAGGAAAATGACTATCTTTTCATCCAGCGCTCTCTCACAAAGGCTTTTGCTATCCCCGGTATCAGGATGGGTTTCGGTATAGCATCAAAGAAATTTGCCTGTGTACTTAACAGTGCAAGGCTTTCATGGAACATGGGATGTATTGCAGATACTGTAGCAACTGCTCTTCTGAATATGGAAGGGGGAGTGAACAGTAAATATCTGAAGGATTCCAGGGCTTTCATAAGAAAAGAACATGATTTCCTGATGGAGAAACTCTCACGTAGGGGCTTTAAGCCTATCGAAAGCAGTGTAAACTACATTTTTGTGGATATCTCCGAGCTCTCCCTTACTTCTTCTGAGCTTGCAGAACGTATGGCTTCCCATGGTGTATTGATACGTGATTGTAACTCTTTCCAGAACATAGGTCCGAATTATATTCGAATAGCCATACGCAAAAGGGAAGAGAATGAACTTATAGCATCTACCATTCGTCAGGTTATCTATGAATGGGGTCGGGAACAGGCAGAAATGCAGCTGGAAGAGAACATTAAAGCGGCTGCAGAATGCGGGCGTAAGGGCAGCAATATCGACTGTGACTATTATCCCTGTCATTTTGAAGGACAGGATTGTACTTTCTGCTTCTGCCCATTCTATCCATGTGAGGATACTCGTACAGGAGGCAGCTGGATCGAGAGTTCCAGTGGCGGTCAGGTATGGAGCTGCCTTAAATGTAATATAGTTCACCAGGAAAAGGTAGTAGATGAACTGCTATCCGTGTTCACTACAGATGGACTCAATAAGGAAAGCACTGAGAAGGCCTGGAAGAACATAATGGAGACTAACTTATGATGCTGCCGGTACAGGCTGATGCAAGTGAACTTGTGATAGTACTTCTGTTAGCCTATGCCCTTGATCTTGTATTTTGCGAGCCGCCTGCTGCGATCCATCCGGTTGTCTGGATGGGTAGATTGATATCATTCTTCAAGAAGAATGCTCCCAGGACCCACAGGAAGCTCTATGGCATATTCATGGGTATGACCACTATACTATTTGGCAGTCTCATAGCATATCTTGTACTGCTTTTCATGGGGATAGAAAACATTCCATCTCCTTTACGGTATCTTGTTGCTGCTTATTTCCTCAAGGCAACGTTTGCAATACGCTGTCTCTATGGCGCTGCAGATGAGGTCCGCAAAGAACTGGATTCAGGGAAACTTGACGGTGCAAGACAAAAACTATCCATGTATGTAAGCAGGGATACATCAAAGCTGGATGAGAATCATATATCGTCCGCTATCATTGAAACAACATCAGAGAACTATGTTGATGGCATTCTTTCCCCGCTTTTGTTCTATGCATGCTTTGGTCCTTTCGGACTGATAGCAGCGTATGTTTTTAAAGCAACAAGCACCCTTGATTCCATGGTTGGATACAGGGATGAGCGCCATCGGGATATGGGCTGGTTCTCCGCAAAGCTGGATGATGTGCTCAATTGGGTGCCTGCCCGTTTGTCCGTTCTCTTCATTTCAGCAGCAACTCTGATGGTCCGGTTGTTTTATCACGGTATCAAAGTGCCGGATTACAAAAGTGCATTGAAGAGCGGACTTGCAGATGGTTTGAAAACCCCGTCTCCAAACTCGGGTTTTCCCATGGCATCGGTTGCCGGTGCACTCAGGATAAAACTTGAAAAACCCAACACATACGTACTTGGTGAAGGCTTCATTTATCCAGTATCCGAAGACATCAAGCTTACCGCATGGATCATCCTGGTAGCATCATTCTTTGCAATAATCATATCTTTATTTATAATTTTAACATAGTCTTGACAGATCAAATTCAATTTAATAAATCTCTCCGAAGTGATGGCAATGAAATTATCGGATATAGAATCAGAAGACCGGAAAAAAGACCAGTCCAAAGAGCTGGAAGGTGAGATCACCAGGGATATCATTGATATTCTTGAAGAGGAAGGAATAACAGTCCAGATGCTTGTTGACACTGCATTGGAGTTATATGTTCCACACCCTGGCATTGAAACAAGAGAGCTTGCAGAGGAAAAATTCCTTTACGAACTTGATCTTGCTCTTTTCGATCCAAACCTCTGTATGCTTGTCTATTCCGGGATATTACTTGAAAGAGAGGGCCGTAAAGGCAGGTTGCCCAACATAAGTAAAAGCTCTTATGAAAAAGATCTGACCTTCATAATCGCAGATGAGGTTCTTGGCATGAGCATCTCCAAATATATCAGTGGTGACAAGGGAATGTTCGAATTCGTACGCTTTGACAAGCAGAAACCCGGCATCCTCTCAGAACTTGGTCCTTTCATGGATGATATAATTGGTGGGCTTATAGGTGGAGTCTCTGCCAGTATGTATACAAGGGCCATGGCAGATGCATCATCATCTTCTGGTAAAACAAAGAGGGCCGCAAAAAAAGACGCCAACAGCAAAAGTGATGTGATGGCAGGATGAATGCGTTTTTATTAGCCCTTCGCTCAAGTTTCGGGTTTCTGTCAACCATCCCTGTGGGAATTACCATGGAGGGGCTTGATGAATTTTTCAAAAGGACATACCTGCATCTGGTCGTAGGTCTTGTACTCGGTCTGTTGATGGGTGCGGTAGCCTATATTCTTATAAGCTTCCTGCCAATCTCAATAAGCGCGGTACTTATCATTGCTTTTGTTTATTACATTACAGGCCTGAATCACCTTGATGGAATAGCTGACCTGGGTGACGGCCTGACTGCTCATGGTTCTGTGGAGAAGAAGCTAAAAGCCCTGAAGGACATGTCCCTGGGAATTGGCGGAGTCGCATATGCTGCGCTTGTTATCATTGCTTTCTATGCATCCCTTACGTCGCTTTATGGTGAAGCTTCAGCTCTGTACACAACGACAGCAGAAGTAGCAGGTATATTCTTCTTTGCAATGTTCGTGTCCGAGGTAAGTGCAATGCAGTCTATGTTGACAATTGCAGCATTCGGAAAACCTATTCATGAGGGACTGGGATCCATACTCATTAACAATACCACAGTATCTAAATACCTTATAGGTTTTGTAATTGGTAGTATTGCCTGTCTTGGAGCATCTTTTTACTTTGGTCTTGGAATTACCGGTATCTTTGCATTCATAGCGGCGATTGTAGCAACATTTGTCTTACTTAACGTAAGTAACAGGCATTTTGGTGGTGTCAATGGTGATGTCATTGGTGCTTCCAATGAAATTGGAAGGATAATTGCATTGATCAGTATCACGCTGACATTAATGTATGGAGGTATTGTTTGAACGCTATAATAATGGCAGGGGGCTTTGGAAGCAGGCTTGGCATGGGTGAAAAACCCTGTGTTGAACTTCTGGGAAAACCTCTTATTTCTTATGTTATCGACACCCTGCAAAAAACAGAGAGTATAGGTGACATATATGTTGCTGTTTCTCCTGCAACCCCAAAAACAGCATCTTTTGTCCAGGAAGAATACGATGACAGGATAATGGTCATCCCAACGGGTGGGGGCAACTATGTGGGCGATATGGTGTATGCAGTAAAAGCTGCATGTATCAATGATCCACTTATGATACTTATGGCAGACCTGCCTCTTTTGACACCGCAACTCCTTGAAAAGGTAATAAAGGAGTATAAGTCATGTGGAAAACCGGCAATGTCCATTTTTTCTCCCATACATGTTTGTAAAAGTCTTGGGGTCAGGCCCGATACGGTTTTCAACTGGGACGGGAAACTGATAGTTCCTTCAGGTATCAACATACTGGATGGTAATGACGTTGATCATGAACAGGATTATGTCAGCCTTGTTCTGGACGATATTGAGCTTGCTCTTAATGTCAACACCGTTGATGACCTGGAAAGGTGTAAGAATATGCTCCTTAAGAGAAATTCAGGCTCTCTTAAAAACTAATATTTTCTTTTTTGAAATAACTATGCTATAACTACGCATGATTTATATTACATAGCAGATAATGGTTATTAGTGTAGGTTGAAAAACTCGTTTGTGCAGGTGGTTGGAGATTCACCGGGCACCTTTTTATCCTACAAAAAAGGTGCCTATCAACTTTATCAGGTAAATGCTGATTTTTGCTTTTATCAATTTCACTCAATTCCGGATTATCATAGCCCTGCAAGTGTGAAACCAAAGAAGTTAAATTGAGGGCAGGAATAAAATCGAATATTATTCTGGTTGTTATACGTTCGAGGATAGGTCTATGAACAAAAGATTATACATGACAATTATTATGGGTATCATCCTTATGGTGGCGGTCATTGGCAGTGGCTGTACCGGTTCCGATGATACTGGCACAGATGAAGGATATGATGAGCCTGTAGAAGTTGATACCACTCCTGGGGAGCCAGAGGTCGATGACAGTGCATTTACCAATTCCATTGGTATGCAGTTTGTTAAGATCCCTGAAGGGAAATTCATTATGGGTGCACCCGGAGAGGAAACTTACAGCGATAATGATGAGAGGCCTTTACATGAGGTAGCTATTGGAAATGATTTCTATATGGGTGTCTATGAAGTTACCCAGAAACAATGGGAAGAAGTAATGGGAGAAAACCCTTCTTATTTTGTAGGTGACGAGCTGCCTGTAGAGAAAGTTTCCTGGGTAGAGGCAAATAAATTCATTGACCAGCTCAATAAAATGGAAGACACTGATACATATCGCTTGCCTACTGAAGCGGAATGGGAATATGCAGCCAGAGCCGGCACAGATACAGCTTTTTCGTTTGGTGACGATGAAGGCATGCTTGCAGAGTATGGCTGGTATGGTGATGTCTCAGAAGATAAAACATGGCCTGTTGGCATGAAAGAAGCAAATCCCTGGGGATTGTACGATGTGCATGGTAATGTCGCTGAATGGGTGGCTGATGAATACCACAGCAACTATCAGAAAGCACCCACTGATGGAAGTGAATGGACCGGTGGAGTTGATCGAAGAGTATTCCGTGGTGGAAGCTGGGAAAATGCAGAACCCAACTGTCGTTCAGCTAACAGGGATAGTATAGGCGAAGGAAGTCACAAGAACTATATTGGCTTCCGCATTTTGAAAGAGCTCTGATGTCCTTTAAGGATATCTGGCTCCTGTTTTCTTTTCTTTTATTGTTCTCAGTTCTTTCAGGTTAACCTGTCAATTCGAAACTTTTAAGTATTATTCGTGATGCCATTAGTTGAAAACGAACTCAGTCACATGAAGAGAAATGGTTCACCCTGATGCAATATATTTAAATTGAATATTGCAGTAGGAATATCACAATTACATTTACATGTATAATTACAATTAACTTTCAGCATGGAGAATCCCAAATGATAGAGGAGATCACCAATCAGTACGACCCACAGAAAATAGAGAAAGAGGTACATGATTTCTGGACAGAGGTCGAGGCCTATTCCAAGGTACGTGAGCACAGAAAAGGTGGAAAAAAGTTCTTTTTCGTAGACGGTCCGCCATACACCACCGGACATATTCACCTGGGGACTGCCTGGAATAAGATAATCAAAGACTCTATCTTAAGATACCGTTCCATGAACGGATTTGATATCGTTGACCGCGCAGGCTGGGATATGCATGGACTTCCAATAGAGGTAAAAGTGGAAGGAGCCCTTGGTTTTACTTCCAAGAAAGACATTGAGACATATGGTGTCGGCAATTTCATCGAAAAATGTAAGGAATTTGCGCTTACCCAGAAAGATGACATGACCGATCAATTCCAGATGCTTGGTGCATGGCTTGACTGGAAAGACCCTTACATGACACTGAGGGACGAGTATATAGAAGCTGCCTGGTGGACACTCAAGCAGGCTCAGGATAAAAAGCTGCTTGAACTGGGAAAACGTGTGGTGAACTGGTGTCCACGTTGCGAAACTGCGATTGCGGATTCCGAAGTAGAGTACGAGGATCGCACAGACCCTTCAATATTTGTCAAATTCAAGATAAAGGGTGAAGAGAACACCTTTGTTGTCATATGGACCACAACCCCGTGGACCATCCCTTCCAATGTTGCAGTGGCAGTGCATCCTTCCTTTGAGTATTCAAAGGTAAAGGCAGTGACTTCAGATGGTAAGGAAGAGGTCCTTATCGTGGCTTCCGAGCTTATGGAGGGCCTGCTCAGGAAAGGAAGATATGTCGACTATGAAGTTCTCGATTCAATGCTTGGCGAGGACCTCACATCACTTTCATACGAAAGTCCTTTGTCTGACATGGTGCCAAAACAGGCAGCTATGGAGCACGGTATCTATCTTGCTGATTTCGTGACAGCAGAGAACACAGGTTGCGTACACATTGCCCCCGGGCATGGTATGGATGACTTTGATGTCGGTAAGAAGAATGGCCTTCCTATCTTCTGTCCCGTAGGTCCTGACGGACGCTACACTGAAGAGGCTGGTGAATATGCCGGTATGCACATTCGCGAGGCTAACAAGGTCATTATAGAGGATCTCATCGAGCGTGGCAACCTTCTATCAGAAGGGACCATCGAGCACAGGTATGGACACTGCTGGCGCTGCAAGACACCTATCATCTATCTCGCTACTGAACAGTGGTTCATAAAAATAGGTGAGCTTAAGGAAGAGATGCTCTCTGAAATAGCAAAAGTTAAATGGTATCCTGAATGGGCAGGTTCTGCAAGGTTCAAGGACTGGGTGGAAGGAGCACGTGACTGGTGTATATCCCGCCAGAGATACTGGGGTATCCCTATACCTGTCTGGAAGTGTAATACCTGTGACAGATTGCATGTCATGGGCACCAAGGAAGAACTTCAGGAAATGTCAGGTCTGACCGAAGATATCGAATTGCATAGGCCATATGTGGATGCCGTTTTGCTGGACTGTGAATGCGGTGGCAAGATGAAACGTGTGGAAGATGTCTTTGACGTCTGGTTCGATTCAGCTGTGGCTTCCTGGGCAACCCTGCGCTTCCCGCAGCAAAAGGAAGAATTTGATAAATGGTGGCCTGCAGACTTCATAACGGAAGGACAGGACCAGACCCGTGGATGGTTCTATTCACAGCTTGGTGCCAGTATGGTAGCTTTCGGCAAGGCTCCGTACAAGAGTGTACTCATGCACGGTTTCACCCTCGACGATAAAGGCAGGAAGATGTCCAAGAGCCTTGGTAATGTTATTGCACCTGGTGAGGTCATAGAGAAGTTCGGTGCTGACACACTACGAAGTTTCGTACTCTCTTCAAGCGCACCATGGGATGACCTGAAATTCGTCAAGGATGAACTTGGGAACATCAACAGGACCCTGAACATCCTCTGGAACGTGTATCGCTTCCCATTGCCTTACATGGTGCTTGACAAGTTCGATCCGTCAAAGGTATCACTTGAATCTGTCAAACCACATCTGCGCAAGGAAGACAGGTGGATACTTTCCAGGGCCCAATCACTCGTAGCTGATGTGGATGATGCCATGGCTAAGTGCACACTGCACAGGGCACTAAGGTCTGTCAATGAATTCGTTCTTGAAGATCTTTCAAGATGGTATATCCAACTCATCAGGCCAAGGACATGGGTAGAAGCTGATGATCCGGACAAACTTGCAGTCTACCGTGTACTGTATGATGTATTTGTCCTGACAGCAAAGGTAATCGCACCATTCATGCCACACCTTGCCGAAGAGATGTACCAGAACCTTGTGAAGAACGTCTATCCTGATGCTCCGGTATCAGTTCACATGACTGACTGGCCGGTTATCGATGAGAGCCTCGTGGACACGGATCTTGAAGCCCACATGAAAATGGTTCGCTCAATAGTGGAATCTGCATCCAACGCCCGCCAGAAGGTCGGCAGGAAACTCAGATGGCCTGTATCACGTATAGTGCTCACACCGGTGAACCAGCAGGCAGCCGATGCTGTGATGGAACTCAAGTCCGTACTCATGGACCAGACCAACTCCAAGGACATTGTGCTGACAGGTATAGGTGAGTCATGGGATGAACTCGGATTCGAGGCAAATCCTGATCTTGGTGCTATCGGACCTGTCTTTAAGGGCGATGCCGGCAAGGTAATTGGGGCTATAAAACAGGCAGATGCTGCAGAGTTGAAGAAGGCACTGGCACTGGAAGAACAGTTCGAACTGGAGATTCCCGGTGGGACAGTTACCATTAAACCTGAAATGGTGAACTTCATAGAAACATTGCCTGAAATGGTTGCAAGTGCTCAGTCAACTGCAGGTATCATCTATGTGGATGCAACTCTCAGCCGTGAGATCGAATCTGAAGGTTTCACAAGGGAAGTTATCCGCAGGGTACAGGACATGAGGAAAGAGCTCAATCTTGCAGTCGATGACAACATCAAGTCCCACATTCAGATAAATGACGAAAGGGTGCTGGACCTTGTGCTTGATCGTGAGCAGTTCATTGCAAGGGAAACCCGTTCGAATGTGCAGGTGATAGGTCTTGATGTTGACACCTCCGGTTCCCTTGAGAAGGACTGGGATGTCGAAGGCATATCCATGAAAATAGGCATATCGAAGGTTAACTGAGGATCTATGGACTTTAATGAATGGGAACCCATTTACGAGTCCATTTTAAAAGACATGGGCTTTAGCAGAGAAGGTGATGAGCAGGCAGCTCTCATCCTCTCTGACATGCTCACAGCCTCAAACACCACTGATATTCTTCAGCTTGAACAGTTGATCAAAGGCAAGGACATACTTGTATGTGGCAATGCTCCCGTACTCCGTGATGAACTGGAACTTGTAAATACAGGTGATTTTGTCATAATAGCTGCCGATGGAGCTACTGCTGTGCTTGTTGACAATAATATCATCCCTGCTATTATAGTGACTGACCTTGATGGGGATGTTGAAAAAGAGATAATCTCAAACCAAAAAGGTTCCGTGATGGTAGTACATGGACACGGTGACAATATCGATAAGCTTGAGAAATATGTTCTCCGGCTGACAAAGATGATCGGGAGTACTCAGGCCGCACCTTTGGAGAACGTCTACAATTTCGGTGGTTTTAGTGATGGTGACCGGTGTGTCTATCTGGCAAAAGAGTTTGGTGCTGCCAGCATAACCATGATAGGTTTTGATTTTGAGGATGAGAATGTCAATCCGATCAAGAAAAAGAAATTGAAATGGGCTCGCCTGCTTATTGAAAAAATCGTTCCTTAAATTCATTGGATATTTAATTCATCTTTTTTCTAGGTTCTTT
>DAZF01000018.1 GCA_002507205.1 Methanolobus sp. UBA32
GTTATCAGTATGATGTATATCCCGATGGCGAACATGAAAATATCAGAGGGTATGGACTGGTTCAGGTTCTCGGGCGATATCTGCGCAGGACCTGGGAATGCATTTTCAGGAAGACGATTGATGCTCTCTGATATGTTCTGGAGGATCTTTGCTATCACTTCAGAGAGGGCAATGGTAACTCCTGCTATAAGGGGTGCAAAGACAGCAGCAGTTGTGCGCATGGTTGAGGTCATATCATAGAGTGATTGTTTTATGTTCTGTTCCACGTTCTGGAGTTCCTTGAGATGGTCTGCAAGCTTGACAATGGCAACACCTGCCACCACATGGCTTTTGTGGGCACTTTCAACGAACAGCATCATGGTAGTCTTAATTCGTTCTGAATAGATATCCTTGAATGCTCCGAAGTCCTCGTCAAATATTGCAGAATGGATATCTGTTCTCATATTCATCAGGTTAAGTGATATCCTCTCAAATGCAGTTGCTATATCGGATCCCTGCATGGTCGCAGCTGTGTGAATGAAAGCTTCTTCAGCAGACCTGCCCTCGGAGATTCTTCGTCCCAGGACAAATAGGGCATCTGAGAACTCATTCTCCATTCTGCATATTTCATCCCGTATCTTCTTATATGGAGCGTAACTGATATTCAAATAAACCGCAACCCCGGATACAATGCCCCATATCATGAAAAGTGTAGGGGGAATAATACCGTCCAGGGTCGCTGTTGATACTATATTCCACGGGTTACCTTTGTAGATCAAAATGTATCCGAGTGAAGATATTACAATTCCGATGGCTGAGGAAAACAGTATAGCCTGACGTTTTCTTTTTTTGATGTTGGTGAGTTCCGGGTGACTTTCAGGTATGTCCTGCGGGATAAATGCAGCAGGGCGTTGCATCAGTATGTACTCTGCATATGTGAAGGTCAGCAGAGGAAGGACCACATCATATACTATTACCAGAGTTCCGATACTAAAACGTATACCTACGACAGTTATCGCAGGCATCAGGGCTACAAGTGCAAGTGGTATCAGGATGAATATGGAATAAAGGACATAGGTAGGAGTTTTTAGTTTTGAGGCAAAACTCTCCATGAGGGTACGGGTACTTTCAAGTACAAGGTCCAGCGATCGGTTGAGTGTGATGACCCTCTGTGCTTCATCCGGTTCACTCGTGGAGCTTTTTATAAGATGCAATGCCCTTTTGAAATACTCACTGTCTTTTCCCCAGATGTTGGAGAATTCAAGGATTGCATCATCAATTCCCCTGTATTCTCTTACATGCAGGTTCCATATCATTTTTTTCAGGTCCTTTGCAAGGGGCCTGCTGGAATTACTGGCTGCAAAGCGAATGGCGACTTCCATGTTTGGTACAAGTTTCATTGACATTACAATGTAACTGATTATCTCGGNNCAGGCTCAGCAATACCACTGCCATACTGGTGGATGCTTCAAAGGAAGCGATCCTGAAGAGAAAAATGTCAAATATGAGAATTCCTGCCAGTGCAATGGCTGCGGACACATAGGAAAATAGTACGGTTTCATGAGGCTCAAGCCCAAACCCTGTATAGACCATGGCATTACGGTAGTTCTCACTGGTAGCATTATCGGATCTCTGGCGGAAAGCATCGAAATCCTTTACAATCCATCTGAAGTTTACAGAAGTGAACTTGCAGCTATGGTAATACCAATTCTCATTGTACAGCCTGACCACCTGCACAGATATATTGCTCTAGTTGCCCTGCAGTTTTCGTTCCATCAGCTATTATAGTAGAGTTCTCTTCTTTCTTGCCGGCAAACCCGTTGAACCAGTCCAGCCACCTGTCGTAGACTCTCTGGTAATCGGTTCCGCCGGGTTCTGCTATCTCCCTGTCCATAAGCAGCCAGAACATGTTGTTCGCAACAGCCACATTCCTTGCTTCCAGCAGATGTTGGTCTTCTTTGCCATACTCTGCCATCTTTGCTTTTATTTGCGCCCGCATGCGTATGTTGCGGGAAGCCTCATCCATGGAAATTCCCCATTTGTCTGCTATCTTTCCAATAAGGGCAGATTGTCCCCTGTCCATTATGTCAGAAGGTTTGAGGCAGTCATCCTGGGCATTGTAGGTGAGTATGTCCGAGAACACTTTGCCTGAATGCTCCTCCCATTTCTCATTGACCTCTGCAACCTGCATGACCCGTCGCTTCATTGTCATACTTCCGGATATTCTTGTATTAGAGCAGACAATGACTGCATCGGTTGCCTTGAATGATGCAGGCGGAACTCCAAGTGTATTAACAATTCTCTCATATACTGCATCGGTGGATGACCCATGTATGGTTCCTATGACTGAGTTTCCGGCAGCACCCACCTGCATGGCTTCATATAGTGCGGCTACTTCAGGACCTCTTACCTCTCCCATAATGAGGGATGAGCTGCCAAGTCTCAGGGATGCCCGCAGTGCCACAGCGGGCTCTATCTCAATACCATACTTCATGATAGCAGATTGTGAGTTGAGGCCCTGTACTTTCCAGCCCATTTCCTGAAACTCTTCAACAGGTATCTCCGGGGTATCCTCAATGGTTATCATTCGGTATTTCTGTGGCATTTCCATGAGCAATGCACACATGAGTGAGGTCTTTCCAGCTCCCACACCTCCTGCAACCAGAACAGAAGCCTGTCCGTCCATGATGAAACTGAGAAGGCCTGCGGTGAGTGGTGAGATAGAACCGTTATTGATGAGTTTTGGGAGTGTCCAGGGATCTTTCGCATGTTTCCTGAAGGCATAGGCAATCCCTTTTGCACTCAGGGGGTCTCCAATTACCGAAACACGTACTCCGTATTCGCTGAGGAANNTACCACACGAGACAAACACCCACAGAGCTTATTAAGGAGGCAAATGCGGACATTAAAGCAGGGAAGTTAATGATTGAGCGGACAGTGTTTACTAAAATCCCAGCTTTCAGGCTATACCTTGATACAATCCGGACTCCACACACTAACAAACAACTCGCACCGGGAACAATTGAGAAGTACATGTCGTGCGTTTCGTCATTTTACAAGTCATTTTACATCGAAGTACCGAAACAGCCACGATCAAAAACAAAGGTCAAGCCTGTCAAGGAAAACATGAAACGCGCGAGTAAGGATGATATAAGGCAAGCTCAGGAAGTTTGTAACCTTCGTGACAATGCAATCATGTTGTCAGGCGTATCCTCTGGTATGGGTGCAAGTGAGATAGCATCATTAACATTGGAGGCATTCAAAGAGGGATATGATAAGGATACCGAGATTACTACTTTCGATATGCGCAGAGGTAAGGTCGAAAAAGATTTTATCACGTTTATCAGCCCAGAAGCAACGCGGGCAGTTATCAAGTATTTAGAATGGAGGGATAGACCACCCGCAAGACCTGATAACACGCGTGATGTCACCGAATACGAGAAACGCAGGACCACAACAGACAGTTTCCTTTTTGTAACGTCTAAAGTTCCACCAGCGTACTTGATCACACACGATGAATATATCCGCAAGTGTAAGTCGGATACAATAATAAGAATCTATAACAGGATGTCATGCAACGCGAATATGTGTGCACCGAAGGGTGTTTATAATCCAGTTCGAAGCCACAATATGAGAAAATTCTTTGTCACAAATTTAAAAAATAACGGATGCGACGGTGACCTTATCGAGTATTTTGTCGGGCATACATTGAGCGGGTCAAAAAATGACTACTATGAGGGTAACCCAGACGAGCTTAAGGAAATATACAAACAATTCATCCCCTACATAACTATCCGGAAAGACATTGATGTTTCAGAATCCCCGGAATATCAAACGATCAAAAAGGAGAATGTGATATTACAGGCAGAAACAGCACGTCATGTGGTTGAGCGGTCCGAGCTTGCAGACCTTCGAAAGCAAATCGATGAAATGAACAGAGACAATGATATTATAAAAGAAGTGTTGAAGCGTGTTAATCTCACAGACATATTAGAATAATTTTTTTACGCAGACCTCGAATTGTGCACGATTCGGGCAACTCAAGACCTCGATTGATTTATTTACTTTTTTTTTAATTTTTGTTTGTGATAATACGTAGAATCTGCATTTTTGTTTGGTATAAAGGTAAGAAAAGGTAAGGTTTATGTCACATTTGTATACTCATCTTTATAAGGAATTATGTAAATAATGATATTATTGGAAAGTGGTTAAAGTAATGGTAGAATGATGTTAGCGCACCATTCTACCAAAAAAGAGTATGTCATTTTCACATACAACTCCTAACAAGTTGTATTATGCATATGATGTATATATATACATTCCGATGCTGTGGGAATCTTACTTTTTTACTTTACTCACTGGGAACAGTGAAAAGAATTGTACAACAAAGAATTTGAAACATTTGCTTTGCAGATGTACCATGAGCACCCTGGACTATTTGAACAGTGGAAGAACACAGACGACCCCATAAAAGCAGCAATAGGCAGAGCAGTTCTGAAAGTTGCAGGGGGTGAGTAAGTGAAATCGCTGAAGTTGGTCAAGAATCCGTGTAATGGTCATGTTGCTCTGACAGTTCCTTTTTACATTGCAGAACAGATAGAAGCCGGCACGGTTTACAAATGCAACGTACAAGATGGCAAGATCATCTATTCTCCGGTAGGTGGTCACAATGTATAAGGACGGGGATTTAATGCAATCGCATAAAAAAATACGCATTGTCATGCACGAATCCCGCAAACACCTGTGCAGCGGACGCGGATATGACGCCGATGACGAATATTGCAGCCGAGAAGCAGTATATCGAGCGAATCGTGTACAGGAGATGTGATGATATGTCAGGAAAAGGCAAGAAGGGGGCAAACACGTGTGATAGGATGGTAGGTCCAAATGCAGCCCCTGTAAATAATAATACACCCACATCACATAAAAAGACATCGACTGGCAGATACAGCCCCACAATAAAACAGGTTAAGGAACTTTACCAAGAACTGATAGACGGGGCTACGCTATACGAATTGCGCTATTTTTATACAATTGAAATAATGAAATTGCAGACAAGTGACGAATCACGCGAGGGTCGCACAATAGAAAGAAACGGTCGCGGGCTGTCGACTGCACATGCTGTCAGACTCAACCGGTTGATTGTCTGGTTTGATCATAATCTCAAATCACGGGAATGTCTGCGGGCGCAGTTCGCCGCTGTTTTGAGACACTACTGGAAGCAGTTCGCCGCTGTTGATGGTGTACTTGATGAAACCGGAAAGGTGATTTAAATGGAAGCGGACACAGTTAGCAAATCGGCTTATCTTAATGTTGCAGCCGCCGCTGAAAAATACGCCGCGCTCGGGTGGGTGGTTCATCCGCTATGTTCCCCGCGCGAAGAATGCAAATCGCCTGGAAAACAGCCGGTTAAAAGCAAATGGTCCACTCTCAAACAGACACCTGTTGACCTCAACAAACACATCATGCTAGGTAGAAACATCGGCGCAGTATGTGGTGATTCGAGCGACTTGACAGTGATCGACTTGGATGATATGAATTTTTATGCTTCTCTTGTCGAGGGTATAGATACAACCAACTTCCTTGTATCGCGGAGGACGACAACCCGCGGGCATTTCTATTTCAGGCATGATTCAAAATTGCCGCAACGAATGTCGAAAAAGGTCGGTGATAAGGGAACATTACTGGGAATAGATATTCTTTCTCATTCACAAACCGGCGGCGGTTCAAATGTCGTATTACCGCCAAGTATGCACAGCTCAGGCGAGGTGTACACATTCAATCGCGAGCCTGTTGACGTGCCATATGTTCCGGATGTTTTAAGAGACAGGCTGCTATCATTGGTCGCGTTTGAAGATGAGCTGGTCGCATGTATCAAAAAATGCAGGAAATGGGTAGGGAATTTCTTCAGCGAGCCTGAAATATTGCATGGTGGGGATGGTCGGCGGTGTATGCTGGCTCTAACATCTGAATTGCGCGCAAACGGGCTCAGTGATGGCGGAGTTCACTTCATGACTAAAATCGTGTACCGGCAGGACTATGATAAGGAAAGAACATCGGGAGAACTAGCAAACGTGAGCGCGGTTCCGTGGAAGGCAGAGACTTTGATAAGTAACTTCCCTGAATACTGTGATACGGAGAACACACGCGGCAACGGTTGCAAGCCACGCAGAACCACACAGACCGAGGACACTGGAGAGGAAATCGACCCAGAAAACGCATTATCCGAACTTGAAAAGCAAACAGTTCCGACCGACAGCATCAGTAAAAGCAAGGCAGCCAAAGTATTTTTACAAAGCACTTTCGACACAGTGTCGATCGATGATTTAGCTATATATGCGGATTTTGTCAGCACCGAAGTCAAAGAACATTTTTGTATAAAAGCAGATGCCATTAAACGGATATGGGCAGCATACATTTCAGAACGCAAGGAAGCCGTTAAGAAGACGGAACAACGCGGCGCGGAAACGGGTTTTAATGATGGGAGTGCATTCACTGCGGCGAACTGTGCCAAAATGGTAACAGAAAGCACGCCACTGTTCGTGATGCGTGACACTCTCGAGTTCTATATTTATGACAAAGGTGTTTTCGCCAACACCGGAACACGAAAGACCGCACTCCCGATTAGGCAACTAACGCGGGAAATATACAGAAACGAAGCTGTGGACGAGCAGGGAAACAACGGGAAAGACCCATCCGGCGAATTTATCAACGCGGTTTTAACGTATCTCGAGGACGAATACTATATCAGCCGAGACGATTTGACATCGGATAATAGATACCTCTGCTTGCTGAATGGAGTGTACGACCGGGAGAATAAGGAACTTTTGCAACACAGCCCGGATTACAGACACATCAGACAAATTCCTGTAAAATTCGATAAGGATGCAACGTGTAAACAGATTCAAAAATTCATGTCTGAAATAGTGGACCCGCAAAACGTTTCTGTATTATATGAAGCATTGGGTTACTGCCTGATCCCAGATACACGAATCCAAAAAGGATTTTTGTTGAATGGTGTGGGCGCAAATGGTAAAAGTACACTATTGAAGCTGTTTCGGCGGTTGATAGGTGCGGAAAACTGTGCGCAAGAATCGTTACATGCACTTGAAACGGACCCATATTCAACGGCGGAACTTTATGGTAAAATGGTCAACATATATCCCGATATGGCGAGTAAGGCGATATACCAGAACGAAACCATCAAACAACTGATAGGTGACGAGGGAAGCATCAGGGCGAGAAAGATATATTGTCCCCCTTTTAACTTCAAGAACACGGCCAAGATGGTTTTTTCCGCTAATAGACTGCCACCTGTGCCTAATGGTGACTTTGCTTACTTCCGTAGATGGATATTAATAGACTTCCCTAACAAGTTCACAGGCGACAACAAGGACGACAGTATAGATGCAAAGATTCAGGACGAGGGGGAACTATCCGGGCTGTTAAACATACTTCTGAAATATCTGGATAAGCTGTTAGAGCGAGGCGAATACTCATATGATTTGTCAACGGAACAGGTCGAGAAGCTTTATAAAATCAATTCTGACCCTATCGCCGCCTTTGCAGACGAATGTTTGACATACTCCGAGGAAGGCACGCCTAAAATGCTTGTATATGAGCACTATTTAAAGTGGTGTCAATCAAATGGTATAGAAAAGACCCAACCGAACCCATTTGCAAAGCGATTCGTCAAACTAGGCTATGCACCGGGGAGACAATCAAGCGGTGATAGGTTACATACATGGGATAACTGTGCTATCGTGAAATCCGTCCGAGGAGAAAAAATCTCCTTGGACGGCAAAAACCAAGAACAAGAGAGCAATCCGTCCAAGGGTCCAAGGAAAACAGAACATTGTTGTGTGGATAAAAAAGAAAAAGTTCGCTATGTTAGTAGTATGGGAGAGATAGAAAAAAAAAATAATTCAGGGTCAGTAACAATGCAAATCTCCTCGGACGAAACCAACGGTTGTGTGCAACAAAGTGTATCGACTGATAACGGTATTTCATCCGTCCAAGGAGATTTCGCTCCCCGGACGGATTACCCCGACATTGCACAGTTTTGCAATGATTGGGTAAATATCTATAACGAAAATGTAAATAGTCATAACGTTGTTAGGATTTGTATGGAGTACAAAGAGAAAAGAAAGGGTTTGAAAAAATCTGTGGATGATGTGGCTCAAATAGTCAGAAAAATGTACGGAATTGTTGCAGACAGTGCAATATGAATACAACCGTGTGTACGGGCGATGATCTTCTCTTACCTTTTCTTTTTTTTTTAATCGTTTCTCCCCTATACGTTTCTACATATTCTAAACATTGCTACCCATAACGCAGCTTATTGATTATATTATTGTGCATACATGCTTATAAAAATAAACATGAAACATTGAATATGGGGCCATTATAAATATATATATATAAAACTGACATTGTGAGTTTAAATATTATGATAATAAAAAAATATATCTAATCTGGATATGCTCATATATGTTTTACTACTGCGATCCAATACTATGGGAATATTCATACTGTATTATCAATGAGTTATTACAGTACATAAACCCGATAAACCTTTATTTTATTTTGTGCTGCTGGAACGAAATCGAATAATTATTATACAAGCTCGATAACAGTATTGCCTGTATAAGAAAATTACAACGAGGTTGAATATGATAGTGGATATAATAGTAGCTTTCATCTTTTGCCTGCTAGCCTTTTATGTGTTGCTACACATGTATAAAAAAATAAAAAAGCTCGATGATGATCGAGTTAGGGATAGGTTAATTGCGATTGCATATGGAATTGCCGCAATCACCCTTGGAGTAATGTTTCTAGCATTTGCGATTTCATTGGGAGAATCTAGTGATATAGTAATGCTTTTGTATATTATTCCTAGTGCATGTTTCTTCATGATAGGTATCACGCCGTTTTTGTCTATATGGGAACACGGTAGGGAAAAGAGGAGAGAGGAAGACGAGCGCAGACTTGAAAATGAGCAGCATGTTCACGTATATCATCACAATGATGATCCACGTTACCGCTCACGCTCTCCTAGCATTTGGGATAGGGATGACGATCATAGGAATTACTCCGAACCACGATCTAGGCGAAGACCGCGAGAAGACCAAAACATTTGGGAAAGCATGGAGAAACAACTTGGTGAGCAGGAACGAAGGCTAACCAAGCGAAGAAGGTAATTTGTTTATTTGATAATTATCTGTTCAGCTCCACCACCGCCACCACTGCCACCGCCAAAGAACATCCAGACAATAACGACGATGCCTGTAAGGATGATCATAGGGAGAAGTAATGACTTCAATCCGTCCATTCCTAATGCGCGGCGGACCTTGTCTTTTTCTATGGTAATCTGACCCTTGACAAACATTGGGTTTGTTTCTTCTATGAAATCACATTGCGCGGTCATGTCTAAAGTCAAGTTCTCTCTTATTAAACAGTTCTCACCGGAGAACGAAGCGCGGATTGTATTAAATTCGTCCAGTGGTAACGTAATGACTTCCGTTCTGCCATTTGCCCGCGTATACGCTACGTCTACAAGTCCATCGTTACGAACAACTGATATCCTCATTTCCTCACTCTTCCCTTTTTCCTCAGCGTTACAGCAACAGGCCCAGGCATTGCAGGCATAGGATACATATCATAATTTCTGTCACCCGTACAAAGCGCATGCTTAATTGATTTCCTGCGTTCGTCCTGTTCATTCATTGCTCATACGTCCTGCGATTCATCCATATGAGCGACCACATGACCGACCACATAACAGAAGTCACCAAGATCAGACCTGCAATTTCACTCATTGTACATACTTGTACTTCATTGTACATATGCTTAATTGAATGGGTGTTTACAGTCACAAATGTACATTTTTGTGCATATTTATATTTATTTACGAAGTCACAATCGAATTGCAGCGCGACACCGTGGATTTATAGTATATGATGCAAAAACAATGTTATTTCTTCATTCGAAACTCGTTTTGATAGTATGTATGAAAACACCATGTTCTCGTGAGAGCGGGTGTGTGCACAACTGTCGGAACTGCTTAACAATGTATATAGGGCTGTCGTAGGGGTTGTGTGAGTAATCACGGCTTAATTATTACTCTCGGTAATAACTACTGTTAAACATGTGTGTGAAAATAGAAATCATGATGTGTTAGTTAAATGGATAATGAACATGGTGCCTTACAACGAACGATATAAGACACACATGTACAAACACCTTACCACCCGTTAGAAATCTTCACCATGGGCTTTATTTTAGCTCGTTGGTGTGTCATATATGTTTTATCTCACGGGTTCTAAAGCTAAGTAGCCTTGTACTTTAATGATGTTGAACTTTTGACCTTTTTTAATACCCTCTAATTTTATAATATCGTGGGGTATTGTTATACGATACTGTCCGTTATATTCCTGAATTGTCACAGTCATTTTTTACACTTCCTTTTCAGTACTGCTAATAGTACTATATGCAGTACTAATTAATATGTTTTTGTATCGTATCGTGTGTAAACATCTCAGCGGATAATAGAACATGTACAAAGTTATTTATATTCGCTGAGGAACATCTCAAGTACGGGTGTCGCTTCCCCGAAAGGACGCCCGCTAATTGAACGAAGTCTTGACACCATGGATTCCATATCCTCTTGCGAAAGGTATATGTTGGTGATGCACTCCTCGCCATCAAGTACTACATGCACAGGATTTCTGTCTGCCGGGGCGTTCACATACACGTCAGTGACGCGTTCATCGGACAGCAGGTCTTCAAGTATCCCGAGTCCTGTAGTATATTTTGTGAGCAGGTCGCTGCAGATATTCAACTTTGCAGGATTGGAGATTATATCGTCAACATCATTCTCCTGGAGCAAGAGTTGTTTACTAAGCCTGCGGAAGTATTCTCTCGAGTTAGCAGGGTCGGCAAACTGCAGATCTACAGGCCGGTGCATTATCATCTTTTTCCTGATCCTTTCTATCAGTTTGAGCTCTTTTTCTTCAAGTGAATATTCTATCGGACTGATCATGTACATTTTCTCAGGACGGTCAGCTAACTGGTATATGTTCACCGGCAGCTTTCTCTCATTCTGATAACTGATGTCGTAACATTCCAGGAAAATGGTGTTGTCCGGTGCTTCGGTGTAGATCCTGGATGTGGAAAAAGGAGGTCTCACGTAGGATATGAGATGTTTTTCATATTCATACCCGTATTCTGTATCATATTCTACTGTGTATTTTCCAGAGCTTTCGGGAGTAATGTTTTTTATAATACTTTTTGAAATAGATTCCATTTCGCTGAGGATACCTGTGAATTTACCTCTGCATAGCACACATTCTCTCCGGAAATCGGATAATGGATCTTTTGTTTCGTTGTATTCAATTAGCTTGTTAATTGTGTAACAGGCTTTGAGTGGATCAGTTCCAGAGGATTCAAGTATCAGATTCATTATATCTGCATGCTCTTTCCTGCATTGTGCATTGTTATCACATGTTTCATGTACAAACTTTGAACTTTTGTAGGAAATCAGCTTGTCTTTCAGGCCGGACATCAGGTATATTGTAGCAAGTGACCTGCCTTCGTAGTCTCTTTCGTAGAGCTTTGAAAGGGTTAATCTTTCGGCAACAGGTTCTTTCTGGAGGATATGAAATATGTTTTTCCTGCAATTCTCATCTTCAAAACTGGATTCGCAGGAACATTCCTTGCAGTCAATGGTAATGGTTTTGCTTTTTTTCGAGACTTTTGACCTGTAAGGGCAGCATTTGTCATTTTCTTCCTTTTTTCCGGCAAGTAAGGATACACCAGACAAGAATTTATTGAACATCCTGTTAATCTTTCCTTTAGTACCTGATACAGTATCAACCGGCTTTCTTTCAGACAGGACCAGTTGCATTCGTTGATATTGTGTGATGTCCGTAGTATCGTTTTTCAATACTCGCTCTGTTTTTACTTTTTCAGATGTCACTTTTTATTCCACTGCTTAATTTTTTTAACAGAACAGAATAATCTATTAAAACATTTCGAAATTAAATTTGAACAATTTAATTTTTAATACTCTTATATTTTAGGAAGTTGTGGCTTCAGTTCAGATCAATCGGCAACAAGCGTTAATATAATACTTTCACATAACTTCCATCTGGATTTTATATTCCCGGAGCTTAATGTGTTTAAAAGGCCGGAGATTCTGCATGGGTATATATACTGTTTCGCAATTGAATGAATACATCAAACAGGTTCTGACTCAGGACCCGCAGCTAGGGCAACTATGGGTGCGTGGTGAGATCTCGAACCTGACAAAACATAGCTCCGGCCATTATTATTTTACCCTGAAGGACAAAGGTGCCCAGATAAGTTGTGTGAGTTTCCGTATGACCAACCGCACCCTGAAGTTCGAACCTGAAGCATCGATGAAGGTCCTTGTTTTCGGAACAGTGGATGTTTACACTGTACGTGGCCAGTACCAGTTGAGGGTGCTGGATATGCGCCCCGATGGAATCGGTGAGCTTTACAAGGCTTACGAACAACTCAGGAACAGGCTGCAGGAAGAGGGTCTGTTCGACGTGTCCCACAAGAAAAAAATCCCTCGTTTTCCGGGTAAGGTTGGGGTGATCACCTCGCCAACAGGGGCTGCGATTCATGATATACTTCATGTGCTGAAACGCAGGTTTCCCGTGGATGTGTTACTCAGTCCGGCAATTGTTCAGGGTGAGAACTCTGCTGAAAGTATCGTCAGATCGATCGAATATCTCAACAGGACTGATGTTGACGTAATAATTGTTGGCAGAGGTGGTGGTTCGCTGGAAGACCTGTGGTCTTTTAATGAGGAAACTGTTGCAAGGGCAATATTTGATTCCGAGGTACCGATAATCTCGGCAGTGGGGCATGAAACGGATTACACGATAGCTGATTTTGTAGCGGATGTGAGGGCTCCTACACCATCGGCCGCCGCAGAGTTAGCGGTTCCGGAAAGGTCCGAGTTGAAGAAATATGTTATCTCCCTGTCATCACGTATGGAACAGGCTGCGATACATTTCATATCCGACAAATACCATCATCTGGACTATCTTTATTCCAGGATAGAACCGGAAAGGTTCGCTGAGATATTGCGACGTGATATGCAAAGGGTTGATGAACTCCGCTCACGCATGGAATTCGGACTCAGAAAGATCATTGAATCAAAGGAAGCCTCACTTTCCGGCCTTGCAGGTCGTCTGAATGCTATAAGTCCTTTGAACACACTGGGGAGGGGTTACTGTATAGCTCTTCGCAGCAGGGACCACAGTATTGTAGGGCGTATCGGTGATGTAAGCCCTGATGAATACCTTGATATCAGGGTAATTGACGGTACTGTGGAATGCAAGGTGACAGGTGTTAAGCCGGAAAACAGGAACATTGGTGAGAAAAGGAGTTGAGTCTATGGAAAAAGGGAAGAATGATTCAGAAGGGATAGAAGGGCTGGATGAAATAAGTTTTGAAAGCTCTCTGGAAGAGCTTGAATCCCTTGTAGAGAAGCTTGAAAAGGGCCAGCTTACCCTTGATGAGAGTCTTGGGATATTTGAACGTGGGATGAAACTTGCCCGCATATGCAATCAGAAGTTATCAAAAGCTGAAAGGCAGATCGAAGTACTGATCGAAGAGAATGGCAGGCTGAAGACTGAAACTTTTATTGATGAATAATCTTGATACAGGGGGATGGGTGGGAAAGAGTTTGACGGTTAGAAATACGATAACTTAATCTCTATCCAGTCAAAGAACAAAAAACAAAAAAGTGATTTGAAAGGTTCAGACTTGGTCTGTTCCAGTTCCTTTCTTATCATCTTCATCTTCAAGATATCTTTTCGCTAGCAGGAATACACTGCTTCCTGTGAGTATTATCAGGAATATGGCAATTACAAGGCCTTCTGTTGTAAAATCCTGCCATGAGTGTACTGAAGCCCATATTCCGCTTCTTGTTACAAAGGTTGCGAATATAACCAGTATAAATGAGGCAACTGCAAGCAGTGGTGCCAGGAATCCATATTCACCATATTTTGTACGTGTCTGGGCGTGCAGGTAGGCTGTGGCAGTTATCCAGGGTATGAGTGAGGATGTTTCCACAGGGTCCCATGTCCAGTACCATGCTCCCCATCCGAGTACCTCGTATGCCCAGAATCCTCCAAGCCCTATTCCAAGTGTGAGGAAAAGCCATGCAATTCTCATCCAGTCCCTTGCTACAAGTGTCCATCGGCTGTCCTTTGTGATAAGGTTGGAAATGGCAGCTGCAAAAGGTATGGTAAAAGCTGCATATCCCAGGAACAGTATGGGTGGATGGACAGCCATCCATGGGTTGCGCAAAAGCGGGTTCATTCCCTGGCCGTAGGGCACATCGTAGAGTACTGCGAATGGGTTCCAGTTAGTTGCTTCAATGGTGCCTGTAGGGAGTATGCGGTACGCAGAGAATGGATTGTCTATTACGAGCAGTATGAGGAATACGGATACAACAGTCATGGTTACAATTCTTGTAATATCCATCATCCTTGTTTCAGTAAGTTCTTTTGTGTGTCCGGTGTAGCGGAGAAGCAGAAGCATTACAAGTGTCGCCCATGTCCAGAGCAGAAGGGAACCTTCCTGTCCGGCCCAGAAGGCCGATATGCGATAGAACCACGAAAGGTCTGTGCTGGAATGGTTGAATACGTATTCATAGGACGCATTGACACTCAGGAGTTGTATTATGAGTATGAATGACGAGAGCGTGATGCATGCCGTACACAGCATTTCCAGCTTATTCCAGCGCATTTTTGCCCTTTGGTTCGATGACGTATAATAATTAATAGAATAGAATGTGGCACCCCATCCACAGATAAAGGCCAGCCATATGAGGATCATTCCTAAATTCAAATCATCACCTCTTTCCCTTTGCTCGCTTTGCCCTGCGTTTCTCTATTTCCTGCTCGAGCATGTGGTCATATCTTCCTTCGTTTGTTTTGTTGCTTATACCGGAGATTCCTGATTTTGTATCGGTCTTGCGGTCTGTTACCAGCAGGGCAATGATGCCTATCACCATGAGGTACATTCCTCCCCATAGGCAGTTGATGAAGGGTACGGTTCGCATGTAGAGGTCTATCTCACCTTTTGATTCATCGATTGCTCTTGGGGCAATGAACAGTTCTTCAGTGAGTCCGCGGTTTATGTAAGTTGTTGTGTATGTTTGTCCCCATTTGAAATCGGTGATATAATTAATCTGTCCGCTCTTGAAATAATTCCCGTTCTTATAAATGTCAAAATCAATTTCTGTAGTGTAGGATGATGCCGGATTGTTTCGGAAGGCTTCTCCGCTGTAGTATGAATCCATGCTGTTTATTTTAAGCTGGTAGTGCTGGCCTTCAAAAGAGCCAGTCTGCCCAGTTCCAAGCACAGCGGAACTTTCAGTTTTCATATTAGAGCTGAGGATTATTCCCAGCAGGATAAGAATGATCCCGATATGGATCACGTGTGCGCTGAGTTTCTTTATATTTGCCGAAGCAGTAGCATTTTTGTTGTTGCTGTATGTCTTAAAAATCCTGTAAAAGGTTGCCATCAGGGCAACGATAAGTATGGGCAATGAAATGTCCATGGGCATATTACCAAAAGGGGAGAATACTGTAAAAACGATTGACAGGGCGGCAGAAGCTCCTACTATTGGGTAGATGTACTTGCGGTCTGCATAACCTACGAGCATACCTGTACTCAGGATAAGAATCAGGATGGCAACAGGAATTGCAGTCCTGTCATTGAAATATTCCGGTTCAAGGCTAAGCTCAATTCCGGTTGTGAGTTTTGCAATAAGGGGTGTCAACATCCCCATTGTTATGATTGTTGCCAGTAGCAGAAAAGTGACAACAGCCGCAAGCATGGTATTACTTGATGTCGGATAGGGTATTTTGTTTTTCATCTTGCGGTGAATTTTATGTGTACAACATATTTATAGTTAGAGATAAGGGCAACTAGCAGATGTACAACATATTTATAATTAGAGATATTTTATCCGTCGTGCTTCGATATATTAAATAATGATGTTGTATATCAGAACAGAGCAACAAATGTGAGTTGATAATTACGATAGAGATGCTGATAACTGCTGTCTGGCTGATGCTTCCTGCTTATATTCCAAGTCCTCTGGCGGCTGTCTTTGGTGGAGGAAAGCCAATTGACGGTGGCAGAACAATGAGTGACGGGCGGCGTATACTTGGAGACGGAAAAACATATCGTGGTCTTCTGGCAGGATTATTCTTTGGAATGATAGTGGGCTTGCTGCAGATGTATTATCTGTCTAAAAGAACAACATTGTTCTCAGTTGAGCTTCCATCATTTGCAGGAAACGGCATAACTGCCAGTGCTGTTATTGTGATATTCGCACTGGCTTTTGGTTCTCTTTTCGGAGATATGTTCATGAGTTTCTTCAAGAGAAGGCTTGGACTTAAAAGAGGAGCTCCTATGCCTGTTGTTGACCAGCTTGATTTTGTGTTCGGCGCATGGCTGTTCACATACATAGCAGCTCCTGCCTGGTTTATGGCTAATTTTACAATTCCGATAATCATAGTTCTGCTGGTGCTGACTCCTTTTCTGCATCTGGGTACGAATATCATAGGGTATTTCCTCGGGGTCAAGAATGAGCCCTGGTGAGTGTTTTAAATAGGTATTTTAAACATTTTAGTTATAGGTGATCAAATGTCTGACGGGAATGGAAAACGCGCATTGATAGATGCACTGAAAGCATGTGGTGCGGTTAAGTTCGGTGATTTCACACTTGCTTCGGGTAAGAAGAGTACATATTATATTGATATAAAGAAGGCCAGCACAGATCCAGCTACGCTTAAAGTGATAGCGAAGGAAGCAGCAAGTGTCATAAAAGGACATGATATTGATTATGTGGGCGGTGTTGTGCTTGGTGGTGTTCCTCTTGCTACGGCTGTCTCCCTTGAGGCGGAACTTCCACTTGTGCTGATTCGCAAATCTGAAAAGGATTATGGTACTGGCGGACGTTTTGTCGGTGAGTTCCAGAAAGGTTCTAAGATATTACTCCTTGAGGATGTAACCACAAGCGGCGGATCTGTAAAAGATGCCATTGTTGCAATACGTGATGCAGGCGGTATCGTGGACAGGGTCATTACTGTAGTGGACCGTGATTCAGGCGCAGAGAAGAATCTGAGTGACATTGGTGTAAAGCTTGTTCCGTTGGTCCGGGCAAGTGACCTTATCTGAATTTATGCAGTAAAAATAAAGACAAGTTATTTATTTCAGGAATTAGAACTCTTTGGTATTCTTATTCCTATGAAATAGCAAAGTAATAACAGATATCGGGATGAGTTCCATCGTATCTGCATATCACTAATGATGATTTTATGATGATGAGGTTCAATATATGAATGTATTAGTAGTTGGTGGCGGCGGAAGAGAGCATGCTATGGTGGCTGCAATAGCACGAAGCAGAAACGATCCGTCCATCTATGCGGTGATGTCAAAGAAGAATCCGGGCATCGCTGAACTGTGTGAGGATTTCCTCCTCGAAAAAGAGACAAATGTGGAAAAGGTTGTCGAGTTCGCATTATCCAGGAACATCGAACTTGTTGTAATTGGTCCGGAAGCACCTCTTGCAGTTGGTCTTGCAGATGCCCTTGAGGATGCGGGTATCAGTGTAGCCAGTCCGAAGAGGAAGGTTGCACAACTTGAATTTGACAAGGCATGGGCACGTAATTTCATGAGAACTAACAACATTGCCGGCTGCCCTGTCTTCGATGTGTTCACTGACAGGGGTGCTATGGATGCTTTCATCGACAAACTTGGAAATGTTGCTATCAAGCCATCAGGCCTCACCGGTGGAAAAGGTGTCAAGGTAATGGGTGACCAGTTACCGGATGTCAAAGCTGCAAAAGAGTATGCTGCAAGTCTGCTTGACCAGGGAAGCGTTGTTGTCGAGGAGAACCTTGTTGGTGAGGAATTCACCCTTCAGGCTTTTGTGGATGGAAAGAACCTTGCTTTTATGCCAACTGTTCAGGATCACAAGAGAGCATTTGAGAATGACCTCGGACCTAATACGGGCGGTATGGGTTCCTACAATGCACCAGGTGAGATACTTCCTTTCCTCACTGCTGAAGATGTGGAAGGCTCAAAGCAGATAATGGTCGACACTGTGAAGGCGCTTTATAAGGAAACCGGGCAGAAGTACAGGGGTACACTGTACGGTCAGTTCATGATCACAAAGGATGGTCCCAGGGTCATTGAATTCAATGCACGTTTCGGCGATCCGGAGGCAATGAATGTGCTTCCTTTGCTTGAAACCGATTATGTGGATGTACTTTCTGCAATGGCAAGTGGTACGCTTGATAAACTGAGTGTAAGGTTCAGTAAGAAGGCAACGGTCTGTAAGTATGCTGTTCCTGCGGGCTATCCTGACAAACCGACGAAGGATCGGGAAGTAGTTGTAGGGGACATTGGCAATGCAGTACTTTTCTATTCCAGTGTTTACGAGAAGGGTGGAAAGGTCTATACAACCGGCTCAAGAGCTATTGCTGTTGTAGGTGTTGCAGATTCCATTGGCGAGGCTGAAAAGATAGCCCAGAATGCCCTGGAGAATCTCTCAGGCGACCTGCACTACAGAAGTGATATCGGCAAAGCTGAACTTATTCAGAGACGCATTGACCACATGGCGCAAATACGCGGGCAGTAATTATATTAGTTAGTGAAGGTTGATAGTATGAAACACCTGATTTCCATGGCTGACCTTTCTCATGATGAGATCGTTGAGTTACTTGATATGGCGGAAGACCTGAAGGAAAAACGTCTGAGGGGTAAGGTCACAGACCTCCTGAAGAATAAGAGCCTTGGTATGATATTCGAGAAGTCTTCTACACGTACTCGTGTCTCATTTGAGGTTGCAATGTGTGACCTTGGCGGGCATGGACTATACCTGAATCCAAGGGATATGCAGCTTGGCCGCGGTGAAACGGTTGCAGACACTTCTGAAGTTCTCTCAAGGTATCTCTACGGTATCATTGCAAGGGTCTACAGCCATGAAACGGTGAAACAACTGGCAGAACATTCCTCTATTCCTGTCATTAATGCACTTTCCGATAAGGAACATCCATGTCAGATACTTGCCGACCTTCTCACTATCCGCGAGTACAAGAACAAACTCTCCGGCCTGAAGTATGCATGGGTCGGTGATGGAAATAATGTGTGCAATTCAGCTATTATCGGCTGTGCCCTCATGGAAATGGAAGCTGTGGTTGCCTGTCCTCCCGGATATGAGCCGGATAAGGGCATTGTGGAGCTTGCAAGGGAGCTTGGCGGGAACATCACTATCACCAATGATCCAAATGAGGCCGCAAAGGATGCAGACATTATCTATGCGGACGTCTGGGTTTCCATGGGTGATGAGGACGAACGCGACAAGCGCCTGAAGGACCTTGCACCATACCAGATAAACACTGAACTGGTGGAACAGGCAAAACCTGATGTTATCGTCATGCACTGCCTCCCTGCACACCGTGGCGAGGAGATAAGCGCAGAGGTCATGGATGGCCCGCATTCGGTCGTCTTCGACCAGGCCGAGAATCGTCTGCACGCCCAGAAAGCACTTTTACTGAAACTGCTGGGATAACCCTCCTCCAGTTTCTTTAAATCCAATTTCTGAACACAAAGTTTAATTAGAAAAAGCACTACTAACCATCATTCACAATGCGGGAGTTGCCCAGCCTGGCCAAAGGCGCTAGGTTCAGAGCCTAGTCTCGTAGGAGTTCATGCGTTCGAATCGCATCTCCCGCACCACGATTCTTTTTTAATAATTATCTTCTCGATAAAGCTTCATGAAATAATCATTTATTCCTATACAATTTTATACTCTTGGGGTAAAACCAACTCATAAAGAGGAATACACATGAAAGTGATAGCTATAAACGGAAGTCCTAGAAAAGAAGGAAACACAGCAGCTCTATTAAAAGAACTAACATCCAAACTTGAAGCTGAAGGGATAGAAACCGAAACTATTCACATTGGTGGGAAGAAGGTTCGCGGCTGTACAGCATGCATGAAATGCTTTGAGAACAAGGATAGTAAATGTGTTTTTGATGATGATGGTATCAATGAGTGCATCACGAAGATGAAAGATGCCGATGGTATTGTCATAGGTTCGCCAACCTACTTCGCTGATGTCAACACCGAGACAAAGGCACTTATCGATCGTGCAGGTTTTGTTTCGATTGCTAACGGTGGATTCTTTTCACGGAAAGCTGGCGCTGCAGTGGTGGCGGTTCGCAGGGCAGGCGCAGTGCACGCTTATGATACTATAAACCATCTCTTTGGGATCACTAATATGATAACAGTTGGTTCTTCTTACTGGAATCTTGGTGTTGGTTTAAATCCCGGTGATGTCAATGAGGATGCAGAGGGAATGCAGACCATGAGTAATCTTGCTTCGAATATGGCATGGTTGCTGAAGAAGATAAATGCAGAATAAAATTATGTCACCAATCTGCCGATAGATTGTTGCTTAATGCGAATGGCAAGGTATTCATACTAATTTATCCTTTAAAGGTCATTAGCTAGTTTATACACTTATCAACCAAATTCCTGATCAAAATGAAACTCTATAGTACAAATCTTAAGGCACCGGAAGTAAGCTTTCAGGAGGCTCTGATAACAGGGCTTGCACCGGACAGGGGGCTTTACATGCCAAAAAGCCTTCCGACCTTCTCAAAGGAAGAGATAGAATCCTTCAAGGATGCACCATATCCTGAGATCGCATACAGGGTACTTAGCAAGGTTCTTGAGGGCGAAGTTGACGATGAGTCACTCAAAGCGATCACATATGACGCTTACAATTACGATGTTCCTCTTGAGAAGATGGATGAACAGACCTACATCATGAGACTTGACAGGGGGCCTACGGCATCCTTCAAGGATTTCGCAGCCCGTATGATGGCAAGGCTCATGCAGTATTACCTCAGCAAAGAGAACAGAAGCCTGACAATTCTCACAGCCACCTCCGGTGATACTGGCAGTGCTGTTGCAGATGCATTCTACGGTTTAGACAATATCAAGGTCATCGTGCTCTTTCCGACTGATGAGGTATCCGACCGCCAGCGCAAGCAGATGACAACACTTAATGAGAACATCACCGCCATCTCAATAGATGGTAAATTCGATGACTGTCAGGCAATGGTGAAACAGGCATTTGCAGATGAGGATCTAAAACACTTCAACCTCTCATCGGCCAATTCCATAAACATCGGTCGTCTCGTTCCGCAATCTATCTACTACATATATTCATACGCAAGGCTCAGGAACTATCCTGAAGAGATTATTTTCTCCATTCCATCAGGCAACTTTGGTAATATGATGGGTTGTGTCCTGGCGAGGACCATGGGTATTCCCGTTAAAAAGATAATCGCTTCTGTGAATGAGAATGATGAGGTCCCTCACTTCCTTAGCACCGGTGACTATGAAAAGATAGTTCCGTCAAAGAATTGTCTTTCAAATGCAATGAACGTGGGACATCCCAGCAACCTTTCAAGGCTCATAGCTATCTATGGCGGGGAAATGGATGAAAATGGCAACATTAGCAAAGAGCCTGATATGGAACAGCTCAGAAATGATATCTACTCAGGATCTGTCACAGATGACGAAACCAAGGCTACCATAAAGGGAATCTATGAAAAGTATGGCATCCTTATCGAGCCCCATGGGGCAGTCGGCATAAAAGGATTGCTTGATTTCAGATCACAAACCGGTGATGATACATTTGCTGTAACACTGGAAACTGCTGATCCGGCAAAGTTCCCTGAACACGTAAAGAATGAAACAGGGATTGAGCCTGAACTTCCGCAAAGCCTGAGAGAGATTGAGGCAAGGGAAGAACACATGGATTATCTTGACACGGATTATGCCAGTTTCAAGAAATACCTGAAGGAAAAACTCGGTTGAGTTTTCCTTTTTAAAAATCTTTTAATTTATTCAGTTTCTCTGTAGTTTGCCCGGATTTAGGAATATGGGGTGTTTTCTTCAATATGTCGTGAGGTATGCTTTTGAATACTAATGAATCAGATTTGTCAAAAGGTCATGGCAAATATTTTGGTATATGTACCTCATATCATCACTCTAAGGGTTGCAATTGTCCAACATGCCCTTCCTATCCTGGAAATGGTGTTTTCATGTTTTGTTCTAAAGGTCCATATCCAGGAACGCAGAAAAAAGGATGTATGTGTTCTGAGTGTTTCATATATAGAATATTTGCTCTTCAGGGCAAGTACTTCTGTGTGGAATGATCCGTCAGATGTTTGTTGTATCTGTTTTTGGTTTAAAAATCACCTCATCATTATTATACTCATTATATATCAAAGTGTAGGTATATTTATGTAGTAGTAAAATGTACTATTAATTGTGGCAAGATCTACTAGCCAGAGAATGCCTCAAACGAAATGTGCCATATGGTGGTACGATATGGATTTCATACCAAATCCCTCCGGAAAAAACGAAATTGGATTGCGTGGAAGTGTAGGCACGATACTGTCCCTCTCGGTATCTAAAAACAAAAAATGCCTACTTTTCCAAAATCCCGGAAGGATAATGAAAGGAGTATGGGCGAGTTAAAGTGGGATTTCAGTGGGAACTGGAGTATGAGTTATTTGGTAGTCATTCCAAAAGTGTCGGAGTGGCTCCGGGGTTATTGTCAACATTATTGTCAATGGGGTTATTGTCAATAACGTGTTTTCCTGCTTTTGCAGGAAAACTACTTTTAGTTATGAGGATTTCTAATTAGCTCCCAACTCCTCCCATTCTAATTAGACAAAACATTTTCAATAAAATCTCCCAAATGAATTCCTCTTTGTTATCTCATTCTGCAGTTCTGCAAGTACAAGCAATTGATATAATACAAAACTCAGTAGAGAGTAGAGTTTCCTACTCTCTACTCTAACTCTTCTGATATCGAACTTGACCACATCTTTAATGTGCCCATGTTTTGGTTCGCACTCTCCTCTTTTTTTGTACAGTACATGGAAAGAGCTATCCCTCATATTTTGATTTCTCAAGTACATTCCAACCTGCTCAACCCTTCCATTTTCATAGAGGAATTTTAGTTTGTCTTCAATACTTGCGTGTATATTTCCTCCTATTTTCCACATTTTATTTACCCAGTGATCAATTCGGTCTATTTCACCCTCTTTGCTGATCACAGCATTTTTGGGATATGCAATAACTGGCCTTGCATCAAGACGATACCAGATATCTGTGTGATTGTCAAATGCTTTGTAGCCCGTGTCTGCAGAATACATGTCTATATCAGCATTCATCTTATTCAATGCTTCAATATGTGTGATAAGTTCAGGTGAATCTCCTGCTTTGCCATTTGTATGTGTCATGAAAACGGGATAAGTTCCTACCATCGTGATATGGGCTTTGTCCATCTTGCATTCGTAATGGGAGTTGTAATCTGCATATTTATCATATCTTGAGGCTTCAAGCGGAGTTGAATCAATCTTAGCTTCTTTTATTTGAGCAAGTTTAAGGATTCTTTCACCAACTAACACCATTATTTCGCTTATTCCATCTTCGCCTAATCGGTATTTTACAAAATTGTGTAATGTCTTTGGTGAAGGAAGTTTTATGAAGCCGTTTTCATCATAAAAAGCGAGCAATATTGCTTCTTCCTCAGTTAAAGAAGCGACAGTTTTCTCATAGGATAACTGCCTGAAACACATCACAATGAAGAGTTTTATCATTGAGGAAATGTTATATTTGTAATGCCAACTATTGTTGGCATAATAAGCACGTTCCACGTGCTTTGAAATATCTTCTATGCAGAGGAAGTGCAGGAATTGGCAAATTGAGGCACTTTCTCTGTTCAGGTAGTTTTCAATGAAGTCCTCAAACTGGACTCCCCCATACATCATAGATTTTTTAGCCATGAGGCAGGCCAGATTTATGCTATTTATAGCTACTGCCCCCCCACAAAAAAATAGGTGCTGAGGATAACAAAAAAAGGATATGTTTTTATGCCGAAGTCCTAATTAGACGGCCTCGTTATAATAAGTGCAAAGTCACGTCTCTTTTTAGATATTTTATATTTTCATTTTCAAAAATACCTGACATTCAAGTTACTTTCATCGATTGATTGTTATTTTGATGTTTATCTACCGGACCTATTTTGAAATCATTTTTACTTTTAACAGGGTATTACTGAATATTTTATAATAACATTTATTAATGATTGTTGATTTCAGATTTATTTATATAATATGGGGCTGTTTCTGCATAGCCCTGATGATATCTACTAAAAGCAGCAAATACTCTTATCTAGAGCTTATTATCTCCTGTACTGTATTTGGAGCTAGTGGAATCTTTATAAAACATATTTACGATATGCAAACGACTTCTATTATCTTTTACAGGCTTATTTTTGGATTCATACTGCTATTAGCTTATTGTATCGTGACTAAAAGGGATGATGTACTACGCTTGAACAAAAAAAAGCGTTTTATTCTCTTAATTGCTATTTTCAACGTTCTTACGCTTTATACTTACTTCAGTTCTATAAAGTATGCAGGCATTTCAATTGCCGTTCTATTGCTTTACACTGCACCTGTATATGTCACATTATTGTCTCCTCTCTTTTTAAAAGAGAAGATTACAAAGCGCGGGATGTTCTCCCTGTTAATCTCGATAAGCGGTATTCTCATCGTTATATTGCCAGGGAGTGGTGCATCAGGATACGATACCCACTTTTTGCTGGGTATTTTTCTTGGTGTAATGTCAGGTATTTCTTACAGTGGAACTATCATGACTGTAAGTTACCTTAAGGATGAATATTCAGGTATTTCCCAGTTGTTCTGGTCAACTTTTGTCAGTTTGCTGATACTGTTGCCTTTTGGTAGCAAAGTTCCTGTAGACATACTTGTAATGAATCTGCGTACTCTCATCCTTTTCGGGCTGATAACAACCGCCTTTGCTTCGGTTCTGTATCTTAACAGTGCTGCAAAAATTCGGGCACAGACTGTAAGCGTACTTGCATTACTTGAACCGGTAAGCGGCATTATCTTTGGATTCCTGTTCCTTCACGAACCAATATTCATGAATACCATACAGGGTTGCGTCTTCATAATCCTGGGTGCACTCGTTCTTCTTTTTGAGCCGCAGAATACTGGTGCTATATCCGTAGTAGGTTTAAGGTCTGATCTGTCTGCGGTGGACAGTTCATTGGGCAAATTCCCGGAACTATCTTCCTCATAGTTCATAAAAAAATAATATCTATTTCCTTCCGGCGAACAAGACAATAGATAATATGATTATGAAGGGTAATGCAATTGAAGGGAACTCAGGAATCTCTCCGGTATCATTCTTGCTACCATCGCCATCAGTATTAGAGTAACTACCTGAGGTGGCATTGGTACTGGTCACTGTGCTGTGGCCTTCGTGTTTCCACCATCCTGGCTCTTCGTTAGTTTGCCTGTCATCTGTTGTTGACATCAATGTAGAATTTTCAGACATATTATCTTGGGTTTCATTAGTCTGATTCTCAAAAGCAGTATTCATTTGTTCCTGTGGCATCAAAGCTATAAGTATCACCAATAAAAAAAGTGCAAATACTGCAATAACACGGTATTTAGTAATAACCACCAATCTTTTACCTCGCCTGGGAATTGACAGGATCAATTCATCATTAGATCTATGTTTATGTGAGATATACGTTTTACCATATAAGCGTCACTGGAAAATTCATTCAAAAAAAGGAAAAACTACTTTATTAAGACGCTACTAATTGATAATGTCTTTATAATCCTGCCATATAATCGACTATCTTGAACACAGTCTCTCCATTGGTGAATAATGTGATAATCAAATATATTAATAAATTCCAGACATTGATCATAAAAGCAGTCATCGTGATGATGGCATTTGTTATCCTCAGTGCTACATTGGAAATTGGATGGATAGTTTTTAAAGACTTACTGACACCACCTTTATTTTTGATAGGAGTGGAGCAGATACTGGATGTATTTGGTTTGTTCTTCCTTGTCATTATAGGTATAGAGTTGCTGGAGACTGTCAAGATGATAATCACCGAATCTTCAATGAATGTCGATGTTATCATTCTTGTTGGAGTCACCGCAATCGTAAGAAAAGTGATGATAATTGATATTAAAAATACGGCACCCATGTTCCTTATGGGGATGGGCGTACTTATTCTTGCACTTGCAGCAACCTATCATCTGATAACCAGTTCTGAGAAGGAATTCAAGTGCACACTTAATGATGAAAATGAATAAGTGAATGTGGGGGAATAGTTCATCATTATTTCGTTTTCATTTTTGAATATCTTTATTTTTACCTTCATTTTTTGGTTTTGAAAAGCCCAAAAAGATTTAATATCGAAATCCTATTTGGGGTAGATCTATTATGAAAATACATTGCCTTGTCCATCTGGAATTTGAAACTCTCGGTAATATCAAAGAATGGGCATGTAGTAAAGGCTATCCTATATCCGTGACCATGCCATACGTAAATTCATCTTTCCCTCAGCCGGATGAATATGACCTGCTAATAATAATGGGTGGTCTGATGAGTGTCTATCAGGAAGGAGAATACACATGGCTGAAAAAAGAAAAAGAATTTGTAAAAATGGCTATTGACTCTGGCAAAGCAGTCTATGGCATATGTTTTGGAGCCCAGATGCTCTCAGAAATCCTGGGGGGAAAAGTGTCCAAAAATAAACACAAGGAAATTGGCTGGCATGAAGTTCGTCCACTTGAATCATTCCGGACCGATGTGACTCTTTTTCAAGTTCCTGCAAAAATTTCTGTTTTTCAGTGGCATGGTGATACATTCAGTCTCCCGGAAGGTGCAAAACGTCTATTTGAAAGCGAAGCATGTCCGGAGCAGGGTTTTATCTATGGGGACAATGTGCTTGCAGTTCAGTTTCATCCTGAGGTTGATGGGGTGTGTGTGGGTAGTCTTATCACAAACTGCAGTTCGGATCTTGTAGAAGGTATGTACATACAATCAGAAAATGAGATATGTGGCAGGGATGATTTGATCAAGTCTTCTTCTGACATCATGTTTACAATACTTGACTGGTTCGAAGAAAACATTAGAAGCAAAGCAAACTAAAAGCATTTTATATATGTCATTGCTCTAAGTTCATTTAAGGAGGTTTTGTTCTGGACCATAAAGCGAATGTTACGGATAAATTAGAACAGATGCGTCAATTGTGTAAGACTCGCCCGTTGAAATATTCAGACCTTGACCATCTCAAAAAAGGCTCTACAGAGTTTCTTCACCAGTCCGGATACTCTATAGAGGAGATTGCAGATGCACTTGACCTGAGTGTGAGGGATATTGCAAACAACCTTAAAGGAACTGGTTTTACACTGGATTATAAGAAAATATCTCCATATGAAGACCTTTTGCCTGACAATATAGGCGATACTATTACTATCAAGGTTCCTTCATGGGGGAATGAAGATGAAGAGCTTCTATTTAAAGCAATGGTTGTCCAATGTATTCCTCGTGGCGGTGGATGTGGTATCTCAATTGTTCTTCTGGAAGATACAAAATTCGAGATTCCTCTCTTTGGTGCAAAGAAAAAAGGCGATGAGATAGTTGTTCCTCTGGACTGGTATGTCAGGTAACGCCAAATCTTCAGGAAACTGAAAAGTATTTATGAGCGTGGAAATCTGTAAAAAAAGGAGATATGAGGTTTTACCTCATATCATTCGGGTCCTATCTCATCATCATTTCTAATTGCAGCTACCAGCTCTATCGGGGATACGAAAATCTTTCCGTCACCGAATTTACCGGTTCTTGCACTTGCTCTAATGATCTCGATGATAGGTCTTACGTCTTCATCACCCACGACCATCTCTATCTCGGTCTTAGGGATCATATCTACCTTTATCTGTTTTCCTCTATACTGAAGGCAGATACCTCTCTGTGCGCCACGTCCTTTAACCTGATAAACTGTCATGGCAAAGTATCCTTTCTCTTCCAGTGCCGCCTTTACATCTTCCAGCTTCTCCGGGCGAATAATTGCTTTTACTCTCTTCATTCACATCACCTCAGGCTGTAGTAGATTCACCATGCTGGGATATATCGAGTCCAACATATTCTTCTTCTTCGGTCACACGCAATCCCATAACCTTGTCCACAATCTTGGCAAGTATGAATGTCATTACGAATGCATATAGTATGGCAGCGGAAGCATCAATGAGTTGTATCAGGAATTGATGTGTGTTTCCGTAGATCAGTCCATCAACTCCGCCAATGGCTGCGCTTGCAAATATTCCTGTTGCAAGCGCTCCCCACAAGCCCCCCATTCCATGTACTGCCCAGGCATCAAGACTTTCGTCAAGCCCCCTGCGAACACGGAAGAGCAATGCTCCGTAACAGAGAATTCCGGCAAATCCACCTATTATGATGGCAGACATAGGCCCGACAAAACCGGATGCCGGTGTGATGGCTACAAGACCCGCAACAGCTCCACTGATAAGACCCAGGGAACTTGGCTTACCCTTTATCCATGATGCAGCCATCCATGTAATTGCTCCGGCTGCTGCAGAGATGTTTGTTACGACAAGCGCATTGACTGCAAGTCCGTTTGCTGCAAGTGCACTTCCTGCATTGAATGCAAACCATCCGAACCAGAGAAGGGATCCTCCAAGAAGGGTGGTTGTGATGTTCTCTGCTTCCATGCTGTATTTCCCAAATCCTGAACGCTTACCGATAACCATTGCAAGTGCAAGAGCTCCAAATCCTGAGCTGATATGTACTACGGTACCACCTGCAAAGTCAAGAGCACCCAGTTCTCCGGCCCAGCCGCCTCCCCATGCCCAGTGGGCAAGAGGATCATAGACCAGGGTTGTCCAGAGTAATCCGAGAACGATAAAAGAACTTAACTTTACACGTTCGGCAATTCCTGATGTGAGGATTGCCAGTGTGATCCCTGCAAAAACAAGCTGGAATACCATGAATAGCATGTCGGGGATCCCCTCGCCTCCAAGCCCTACGCCTGCGAGGCCTACGTGGTCCAGACCGCCAATGAATCCTGAGATGTCAGTGCCAAAAGAGAGGCTGTAGCCAATTGTAACCCACTGGATACTTACAATGGCAAACGAAATGAAAGCCATGGCTATCATGGAAATTATGTTTTTACTGCGTACCATTCCGCCGTAAAATAGTCCTACTCCCGGGGTCATGAGCATGACCATGGCGGTACAGATGATGATAAATGCTGTATCTCCGGTGTCGAGTACCAATTACATCACCTGTCTTTTTGAATTGTGTTCTATTATCTGTTCCATAGTTCCACCTATATTTATATATTGTAATTAGGATAACTGCAATACCTTTCCTTTTTCCTATTCACTACTATTTAAAAACATTGGTTAGCAGGGTGTTATCCTTTAAATACGATAAAATAATAAATTCTTNNGGTCCTTATATTGTAAAGAATGTGGCTATTCTCCGGAACTCAAAAGGCAATTCTCTGGAAACACAACCTGTTATGGCACTTTGTAGATGTGTTTCATCAAAGAACAAACCTTTTTGCGATGGTTCGTATTTGGAGATTGCTTTTAAGGATGAAAAGAATTAGTTATTTTCTTTTTATCTTTTATTCAGTGTTTGCTTTTTCATTTTTGCAGAGATAATTAAGTTTCAGGCATTGCTATCTTTTTCCATTTTTACTCATACAAAGCCTATTTATTGGTAGATTTACTATACCAGAGACATACTGTTAATTTGAATGACATCTATATTAGATTGATATATAGAGATATTACTGATATCAAGATCATGGAGATTCAATAAATGGCAATCCACCCTATAGAATACCGTTATGGAACAGACGAGATGAAATTTGTCTGGAGTGAGGCAAACCGCCTGGAGAAGATCATGAAAGTTGAGGCTGCACTTGCCAGAGCCGAAGCCGATATAGGAATGATACCCAAGGAAGCTGCAGATATAATAGAAGCCAGCATTGGTTCTGTGGAACTTGAAAGGGTAAAGGAGATCGAGGATGAGATACACCACGATATGATGGCAGTGGTTGTTGCTATATCCGAAAAATGCGAAGAGGATGCCGACAAGTGGGTACACTTCGGTGCCACATCAAATGATATGCTTGATACTGCAACAGGCCTTCAGTTAAAGGAAGCTGTAAAGGTACTTGAAGATAAGATACGCAAACTTCTTGATGTGCTTCTCCTGCAGGCAGAAACCCACAAGAGATTGGTATGTGCAGGAAGGACACACGGTCAGATTGGCGTTCCAACAACCTATGGCCTGAGATTTGCTATCTGGGCATCAGAAGTTGCAAGACACATCGAGCGTCTTGAACAGCTCAAACCACGCCTGATAGTCGGTCAGATGACAGGTGCCGTAGGTACTCAGGCTGCATTTGGTAAGGACGGCATTGAGATTCAGAAAAGGGTAATGCAGTATCTTGAGATCGGCTCAGTGGATGTTTCAAACCAGATCATCCAGAGAGACCGTCACGCAGAATTTGTCATGTGGATGGCAAACACCGTGACAACCCTTGATAAAATAGGTGTGGAGATACGCACCCTTCAGAGAAGTGAGATTGCTGAGGTTGAGGAAAGCTTCAGGAAAAAGCAGGTTGGTTCTTCCACAATGCCACACAAGCGTAATCCTATCAAGTC
>DAZF01000004.1 GCA_002507205.1 Methanolobus sp. UBA32
GCAACCATTCTTAAAGAAATGGACATTGAGCACCCTGCAGCAAAGATGATTGTGGAAGTAGCTAAGACCCAGGACGATGAGGTCGGCGACGGAACAACCACAGCTGCAGTAATTGCCGGCGAACTCCTCAAGAAGGCAGAAGAGCTCATTGAGCAGGACATACACCCAACTATCATCGCATCCGGTTACAGGATGGCTTCACAGAAAGCAGCCGAGATCCTTAAAGGGCTTGCAGTATCCGTCACCAGAGATAGCAGGGATGTACTGTTAAACATATCCGGAACAGCAATGACCGGAAAGGGTGCAGAAGCAACAAAGGATGTACTTGCAAACATTACAGTTGATGCAATCCTGAGCATTGTTGATGAAGACAACAAGGTCGATATGGAAAACATCAAGATCGAAAAGAAGGTCGGAGCACGTATCGAGGAATCCGAACTTATTAAAGGTATGATCATTGACAAAGAACGTGTTCACACCAACATGCCAAAGAAGGTCGAGAACGCGAAGATCGCACTCATCAATACAGCTATCGAGCTCAAAGACACAGAAGTCGATGCAGAGATCTCCATCACATCACCTGAACAGCTCCAGTCATTCCTTGACCAGGAAGAGAAGATGATCAAAGACCTCGTCGGCAAAGTTGTAGCCAGCGGTGCAAACGTCGTATTCTGCCAGAAGGGAATCGATGACATGGCACAGCACTACCTTGCAAAGGCAGGCGTATTTGCCATCAGACGTGTCAAGAAGAGCGACATGCAGAAACTTTCAAGAGCAACCGGTGCAAAGCTCATTACAAACGTTGATGAGATCACAGAAGCTGACATGGGCAAGGCAGATCTTGTAGAAGAGAAGAAGATTGGCGGCGACCCAATGACCTTCGTAACAGGATGCGTAAATCCAAAGGCAGTTTCAATCCTCCTTCGCGGTGGCACAGAACACGTCATTGACAACATCGAGAGAGCACTCAACGACTCACTCAGAGTAGTCGGCGTAGCAATCGAGGACGAGAAACTTGTAGCTGGTGGCGGATCGCCTGAAGTTGAAGTTGCACTCAGACTCCAGGAATACGCAGCAACACTCAGCGGCAGGGAACAGCTTGCAGTCAAAGCATTCGCAGAAGCTCTGGAAGTAATTCCAAGAACACTTGCTGAGAACGCAGGTCTTGACCCAATAGACATGCTTATGGAGCTCCGTGCACACCACGAGAAGGGCACAAAGACAGCAGGTCTTAACGTCTACGAAGGAAAGGTTATCGACATGTGGGAAGCAGGCGTAGTTGAGCCACTCAGGGTAAAGACCCAGGCAATCAACGCAGCTGCTGAATCTGCAGTCATGATCCTCAGGATCGATGATATCATCGCATCCAGACAGGGTGGAGCAGGACCTTCCGCAGAAGACATGGTTCCAGGCGGCATGCCCCCAGGAATGATGGGCGGCATGGATATGTAAATATCCTAAAGCAAAAAATATAAACACAAACTCATTTGCGCAGGTTCTTCTGAATTCTGCGCAAAACTGCTTTTTTTGTAAGAATATTAGCTTATTACCTCTTTTTCTTAATACTAACTTTAAGTGATTACTTTGCATCGTTCTGATTAAATGACTGCACATCACGACCTTTCTTGCTGCACAATGAATTAGCAGAAAAATAGAATTCAGTGATTACAGGTATAGGGTTTTTCAACAAAAACATATTTACAGTAACATCGTTACTGTAAATACGAACACATTATATAAATACAGTAACATTATTACTGTAATATGTGAAGGAAGTAAAAATCAAAGATATAGCAACGATACAAACAGGATATTCATTCAGATCAAGGCTCGAAGTATCTGAAAATGGGAATGTTGAAGTTATCCAGATGAAAGATCTGCTTGATGACAACACAGTAGACCATAGTGAATTAATGAAGATTGACATGCCGACCCCAAAAGAGCAACATTTTGCCCAAATCGGGGATCTGGTGTTTAGGTCAAGAGGACAAATAAATACTTCTGCAGTCATCCTTGAAAATCCAGGAAAGGCCATTATTGCTGCACCCCTGATAAGAATCAGGATCACAGACCCTGAAACTGTTTTGCCAGAATACCTAAACTGGTACATTAGGCAAACTGATGCACAACGCTATCTAACTTCTGTACAGGCAGGGACATCAGTGAGCATGATCAGAAGCAAACAACTGGAAGAGATGCCTGTTCACATACCTTCCTTGAAAATTCAAAAAACAATCGTTGAGCTGGCAGCATTGTCAGCCAGAGAACAGAGAATATTGAGAGTATTAGCTGAAAAACGGGAGAAGTACATTTCAACACTACTAATGCAGCTTGCAAAAGAGGATAAAAATTATGAAAAAAATTGACCAAAAAGATATCAACAATGCGGCCTGGGCTGCATGCGACACATTCAGAGGAGTTGTTGACCCGGCACAGTACAAAGACTACATTCTCGTCATGCTCTTCCTGAAATACATCTCCGATGTGTGGCAGGACCATTATGACTCATACAGAGAGCAGTACGGAGATAATGCCCGAATCAGACGCAAGCTTGAACGTGAAAGATTTGTTCTTCCAGACATTAAACTAATCCAAACTGATGAAAAAACAGGTGACGAAATTGTACTGGATGAGTTCCCAGCCACATATTACAGCCTTTATGACCGCAGGGCTGCCGCTAATATTGGCGAATTGATCAACATTGTTCTCGATCATATTGAAGAATCAAATAAGAGCAAACTTGAGGGAGTTTTCCGCAACATTGACTTTAACAGCGAAGCAAATCTGGGAAAAACAAAGGATAGGAACAGACGTCTGAAGCAGCTTCTGGAAGACTTCCACAAACCACAGTTGAGTATGAAGCCAAGCCTTGTTTCGGAGGATGTGATTGGAAACACCTACATATACCTGATAGAGCGCTTTGCTTCGGATTCCGGGAAAAAGGCTGGAGAGTTCTTTACCCCGTCGAAGGTTACGGAATTGGTTGCCAGGCTTGCCAGGCCGAAGTCAGGGGACCGCATATGTGACCCTGCATGTGGCTCCGGCGGCCTTCTGGTACAGGCAGCCAGACAAATATCCAACCATGATTTTGCTCTTTTCGGACAGGAATCTAATGGCAGTACGTGGGCATTGTGTCGGATGAATATGTTTCTGCACAGTTTTGACAGTGCCCGCATTGAGTGGTGTGATACGCTGAACAGCCCACTTCTTGTAGAGAACGACCGTTTGATGAAGTTCAATTGTGTTGTTGCCAATCCGCCATTCTCACTGGATAAATGGGGTGCTGAGAATGCAGAAAGTGATCATTATAACCGTTTCTGGCGTGGGGTTCCTCCAAAAAGCAAGGGAGACTGGGCGTTTATCAGCCATATGGTTGAAACTGCATTTGAAAAGGAAGGACGTGTGGCCGTTGTTGTGCCTCACGGAGTTCTTTTCAGGGGAGCTAAGGAAGGACTGATCCGCCAGAAGATGGTCGAGGAAAATCTGCTTGATGCAGTTATCGGGCTTCCGGGAAACCTGTTCCCCACCACCAATATCCCTGTGGCGATCCTGGTCTTTGACCGCTCACGGGAAAAGGGTGGAGCCAGAGAGGACTATAAGGATGTTCTCTTCATCGATGCCAGCCGGGAATTTGTCTCCGGCAAGAACCAGAACACACTTTCAGACGAGCATCTGGCAAGGATCATGGAAGTGTATGATTCCAGAGAGGACGTGGATAAATATGCCCATGTAGCTGATCTTGAGGAGATAAAGGAGAACGATTTCAACCTGAACATCCCCCGCTACGTGGACACATTCGAGGAGGAGAAGGAAATCGATATCGATGCTGTCCAGCAGGAGATCGATGATCTGGAAAAGGAACTGGCAGAGATCAGAGTGAAGATGGCTGAGAAGCTGAGGGAGATTCGGCGATGAGCGAGAGTAGTAAAAAATTAATCCGCAACAGCACTGCGGAATTTCTCATCTTTACCGGGCAGGCTGGCGAACAGAGCATTGAAGTAAGATACGAAGATGAGACTATCTGGCTATCCCAGAAAATGATTGCAACTTTGTTTGAAGTGAGTGTCAAAACGATAAGTGAGCATTTGATAAATTGCTACAAACAGTCTGAGATTAATAAAAATGAAACCATCCGGAAATTCCAGATAGTTCAAACTGAAGGTTCAAGAGAAGTCAAAAGATCGGTCGATTTTTACAATCTTGACGCTATAATTTCTGTAGGATACAGGGTTAATTCGATACGTGCAACACAGTTTCGTCAATGGGCTACGAGAGTTTTGCACGACTTTGCCATCAAGGGCTATGTGCTGGATAAAAAGCGTATGGAAAATGGCTCATTCCTTAACGAAGATTATTTTGAGCATCTTCTTGAGGAAATTCGAGAGATCCGGCTCAGTGAGCGTAGGTTTTACCAGAAGATTACAGATATTTACGCCACCAGTATGGACTACAATAGGAATGCACCTACAACTAAGGCATTTTTTGCGAGAGTACAGAACAAGTTGCATTTTGCCATACATGGACGCACAGCAGCCGAACTTATTGTGGAGCGGGCAGACAGTACTAAAACTAACATGGGACTTAGTACCTGGGAAAATGCACCAGATGGAAAGATTGTGAAAAGCGATGTTTCGGTTGCTAAAAATTATCTTGCAAAAGGTGAACTGGAATCATTAGGACGTATCGTTAACGCCTATCTGGATTTGGCGGAGGAAAGGGCACGAAGAAGAATACCAATGACAATGGAAGATTGGGCTAAACGTCTGGATAAGTTCCTTGAGTTTGATGATCGTGATATTCTTCATGACGGTGGAAAAATAACTTCCAATACTGCTAAAGAATATGCTGAAAGCGAGTTCCAAAAATACCGTATTGTGCAGGATCGGATGTTTGAATCAGATTTTGACAGAATGATCAAGGATTTGCCAAAGAATCCACAGAATGAGGAATAACAGGTGCGGAAGATTTAATGAAATTACCTCAAACAAAATCAAAAAATCCGGAATTGGAATCATGAGTCAGAATCAGAATCAGATTAACACGTTAACGAATTATGCTGAAACCAGAAACCTGAGGTGCACGGTGCTGTTTGCGGAATTTTTCCCTGATTATAAGATTATCGTTCCACTGGCACGACAATTAAGCTGGTCGCAGTTTGCTACCAATTCAGGAAACAATAATTCTGATTTTAGATTCCAGTTAACTGCGGAAGAATATAAGGTTTTGAGGTCACAGATTGTTACCTCAAGTTCAGAACGCGAAGGATGGCACTATTTACCTTATGTATTTACTGAGCAAGGCGTGTCAATGCTGTCTGCGGTATTGGAAAGTGAGAAGGCAATTGGAATCACAAACCATTTTCGTGACGTTACGAAAATGGTCCGAGGAGAGGGGAAACAATGAACGAGAAAGATATTGAAAGTGAGCACTACGGAACATTCGATAGTATAAAGAACATTGATTCAGACGGAAGAGAGTTCTGGACTGCTCGAAAACTATCAAAAATCCTGAATTATTCCGAGTACAGGCATTTTTTGCCGGTTGTTGAAAGAGCAAAAGAAGCATGCCGAAATAGTGGTTATGAGATTTCCGACCATTTCGAGGAGTTCCTCGATATGGTTGTGATCGGCTCAGGAGCGAAGAGAAAACTTGAAGAGATCCGGCTTTCCCGCTATGCCTGCTACCTGATAGTTCAAAATGCGGACCCTTCAAAACCAATTATTGCAACCGGCCAGACATATTTTGCGATACAGACACGCAGACAGGAACTTGCAGATGATAAGGAATTCCAGCGTCTGAAGGAAGAAGAGAAACGCCTGTTTCTGCGTAACGAGATGCGGGAACATAATAAGCAACTTGTTGAAACTGCTCAGCAAGCCGGAGTGAGATCTGATCTTGATTTCGCAATATTTCAAAATCACGGATATAAGGGTCTTTATGGAGGACTGGGAGCTAAGGATATTCACCGGCGAAAGGGACTGAAAAGAAATCAGCAGATTCTCGACAACATGGGCAGTACCGAACTTGCTGCAAATCTGTTCCGTGCCACACAGACTGAAGAAAAACTGCGAAGAGAAAAGATACAGGGCAAAACAAAAGCCAATGACACTCATTTTGAAGTCGGCAAAAAAGTACGCCAGACGATCGAGGAACTTGGCGGAACCATGCCTGAGAATCTACCCACCCCAGAAGAAGACCTGAAAAAGCTGGAATGCCGGGTGAAGTCCGCAGATAAGAAAATGATCAAAGGTAGTAAACTGCCGGAGAGGCTGGAGAGTGGAAAATGAAGTTGCCTGATGGGTGGACAGTAAAACCGATTTTTGAGGTTGCTCCTATTGTAAGCAAACTAGTTGATCCAAAGCTAGACGAATATTCTCAACTGACTCTTATTGCGCCCAATCACATCCAGCAAAAAAGTGGACAAATAATCGCTAAGGAGACGGCAGCAGAGCAATCTGCAATTAGTGGTAAGTACCTAGTTTCAGAGAATGATGTTATTTACTCTAAAATACGTCCATATCTGATGAAAGCTGCAATTTCCGCTGAAAAATGTCTTTGTAGTGCTGATATGTACCCACTGCATTGCAACAGTGAAATCGAGCCAAGGTATTTGCATTCAGTTTTATTGAGTGAGCGATTTACCTATTATGCAAATTCTTGTTCTGCTCGAACGGGAATTCCAAAGTTAAACAGAGAAGACATGGGAGAATACTTGTTAAACCTCCCCCCACTCCCCGAACAAAAAGCCATTGCCGACCTGCTATCCACAGGGGATGAGGCCATCGAGAAAACCGGAAGGCTGATTCAGGCGAAGGAGAAACGGTTTAAGCAACTCCTGATTGATCTGATTTATGTGCCTGCTTTTGAAGGTAAATGGAAGCAGGTCAGGACAAAATCGCTTTTCAAAGAACGCAAAGAAACAAACCGAGGTGATTTGCCACTTCTTTCCATAACAAATGGAGAAGGGGTGATTCCTCGTGAAGATACGAATCGAAAAGACACATCAAATGAAGATAAATCCAAGTATCTTAGAATATGCCCTGGAGATATTGGATATAACACTATGAGAATGTGGCAAGGTGTCTCTGCTCTTTCACCTTTAGAAGGAATTGTGAGCCCGGCTTATACAATATGCATTCCAGGAGAAAAGCTCTATCCCTCGTTTGTCGCTTATTTATTCAAAATGCCTTTCATGATTCATCGATTTTATCGATATTCACAGGGTTTAACCTCAGATACCTGGAATCTTAAATATCCTCACTTCGGTGAGGTCAAAATGCCACTCCCACCGCTCGAAGAACAAAAAGCCATCTCAGAAACCTTATCCACCGCCCAGCATGAGATCGACCTGCTAAAACAACTGGCAGATAAATACAAAACTCAGAAACGTGGCCTGATGCAGAAGATGCTTACGGGCGAGTGGCGGGTGAAGGAAGAGATAATCAGACAATATTCCGAGGCGTGATTATGGCAAAGAGGAGACTGAACTCACTGGAAAAGGCAGAGCTGGTTGCTCTGGTGAAGGACATGATGGAACTGTCTGATGATAATAAGCTCTTTGTCAGGTCGGTGCTTGCAGACACCGAAGATATTGATGTTGAGAAGTACAAGAAGAAAATATCCCATGCGTTGAGTTTCGATATGAGAAAATCGCAATACTGGGATCTTGAAGAGGCGGCGCGCATTCTCCGGTATGTTGAAAAGGCTACTGATGATGCAATGATCATTGCGGACATTTATGTTCATGCAGTGGTAGAAGGAGAGAAAATCACCGACATGTTCGGGGATATTGACGAAGACTATTACTGTTCGATGGAAGAAATCTATGGGAATGCTGCAAAATGGGTTCTTGCTTCGGAAAAGCAGGGAAACGACATTTCCAGCCTAAAGGAAAGCATGCATCAGGTCATGACCACAGCCAGGAACATCGGCTGGGGATACGGTGATGAAATCTCGTACCTCTGGACTGAATATTTCGAAGACACCGACATAGAATAAGGAGGAAATACCATGGACACTTTCGAGACAAGCGAAAAAATTCTTTCCCAGATACCGGCCGTACAGCTTCTTATAAATTTAGGTTATGAATACCTAACTCCCGGCGAGGCTTTGAAGGAAAAGCAGAACCGCACATCCAATGTACTCCTTGAGAACATCTTGCGCAGCCAGCTTAAGAAAATAAACCGCATACAGTACAGGGGAAATGAGTATCTTTTCAGTGAAGAGAACATCCAGTCTGCCATCGAGAAGCTCAGGAACATCAGGTACGATGGACTGCTGAAAACTAACGAATCAGTATATGACCTCCTGACCCTTGGCACTGCAATGGAACAGACCATTGAAGGCAACTCAAAGAGCTTCAACCTGAACTACATAGACTGGCGCAATCCGAGGAGGAACAGCTTCCATGTAACAGTTGAATACAGTGTCCAGCGCTCCAGAAGCACCGAAACCGTTCGACCGGATATCGTGCTGTTTGTCAACGGAATTCCTTTTTCTGTAATTGAATGCAAATCCCCGCAAATAGATGTGGCTCAGGCAGTATCACAATCCACCAGGAACCAGAACGATGACCATATTCCAAAACTCTTCACTTACACTCAACTCTTACTTGCCATAAACAAGAACGATGCCAGGTATGCAACAACAGGAAGTGCTACAAAGTTCTGGAGTATATGGAAAGAAAAACAGACAGAAACGGGCAACCCAGAATTTGAAAAACTGAAGGAACTGGTCAACAAGCCACTGGAAAAAGACATAATTTCAAAAATCACATCCACCTTTAACATTGAACCTGAAATACTGGAAAAAGAGCGTCTCGTTACCGAACAGGATAGAACGATATACTCACTATGCAGTCCTGAAAGATTACTGGAACTTACATGGAAGTTTACCGTATTTGATGCCGGCATCAAGAAAATAGCCAGATATCAGCAGTATTTTGTCATAAAATCAACTCTCAGACGCATAAAACAATTCAAAGAGGACGGAGCCCGCAGGGGAGGAATAATCTGGCATACACAGGGCTCAGGTAAATCCCTGACAATGGTAATGCTTGCAAGGAACCTTGCCCTTGACCCTGAAATACTAAATCCTCGCATCGTCCTGGTTACAGACAGGGACGACCTTGATAAGCAGCTTGGCAACACATTCGCAGCCTGTGGCCTTGAAGCCAACCGTGCCACATCCGGAAGCAATCTTCTGGAGTTAATTACCAATAAAGAATCAGGCATCATCACCACGCTGATCCATAAATTCGACAAAGCCTATGCCGCAGAAAAATACCAGAACGAATCACCTGACATCTTCGTTCTTGTCGATGAGAGTCACCGAACTCAGTTTGGCTCATTCTCTGCACGTATGAGACAAATCTTCCCCAATGCATGTTATCTCGGGTTCACCGGAACTCCCCTGATGAAAAAGGAGAAGAACAGCTTTACAAAATTCGGAGGACTGCTTGAACCTCATTATTCCATAACACAGGCAGTTGAGGATGGTGCTGTGGTGCCGCTTCTCTATGAAGGAAGACATGTGGAAATGACCCAGAACCAGGCAGCAGTCGATCTCTGGTTCGAGCGCCATACCCAGGGACTTACCGACGATCAAAAAGCAGACCTCAAACGCAAATATGCCAGAGCCGAAATGCTGAACAAAGCCGACCAGGTCATTTACATGAGAGCATTTGACATCAGTGAGCACTATCGTGAAAACTGGCAGGGAACAGGATTCAAGGCCCAGCTCGTAGCTCCCAGTAAACCTGCTGCCCTGAAATACCATGAATACTTAAGCGAAATCGGAACCGTTTCATCAGATGTCGTTATTTCCCCACCGGATATGCGTGAAAGTTATGATGAGACAGATGACGAAGCAACCGATGAAGTTGTCAAATTCTGGCAAAAAATGATGAGACGCTATGGGAAAGAGGATGAATATACAAAACAGCTCATCAACCAGTTCAAACATGGCAATGATCCGGAAATACTGATAGTAGTAAGCAAACTCCTGACAGGATTTGACGCCCCGAAAAATACAGTATTGTATCTGTGCAGGGTTTTACGGGAACACACCCTTCTTCAAGCCATTGCAAGGGTAAATCGTATTCATGAAAACAAAGAGTTTGGATTTATCATTGATTATGCAAGTATTCTCGGAGAACTGGACAAAGCCCTGACAATGTACAGCGCATTTGAAGGCTTCGATGAGTCCGATCTTGCAGGTACACTCAGTTCGATAAACAGAGAGATTGAAAAACTACCAGAAAGATACTCTAACCTCTGGGATCTTTTCAAAACAGTAAAACATGCTTATGACGAAGAAGAATACGAACTTTTACTTGGGGATGAAGAACTCAGAGACGAATTCTATGCCCTTCTTTCCGAATATTCCAGAAATCTCTCAATTGCTCTGTCTTCAGACCGCTTTTTATCAGAAACAGATGAGAATACATTATCAAGATACAAAGCCGACCTTCGTAAATTCCAATCTCTGAAAAAATCAGTTAAACTGCGATATGCGGAAGCAATTGATTACAGAGATTACGAACCAAAAATAAAGAAGCTTCTTGATACACATATACAGGCAGATGAAGTAATACAGCTCAACGAACCTGTCAATATCTTTGATAATGAGATGTTCGATCAGGTAAAAGAAGAACATGGCATTTATAATACAAAAAAGACCGCTGCCTCCAGAGCTGATACCATTGCGCACGCTACCAGGAAAGTGATTATTGATAAAATGGACACTGACCCTGCATTCTATGAGAAATTCTCAAAGCTTATACAGCAGGCCATTGAAGATTTCAGAGCAAAGAGAATCTCAGATCTGGACTATTTGATAAAAGTCACGGATATCAGAAACAAGATAATTGGAAAAGTACATGATAAAATACCAGATCAACTAACTGATAATGAAGATGCCATAGCTTATTACGGAGTAATCAAACCCTTTATAAAAAAGAATGAAATGGACGAGAAGGAGCTTGAAGCCATTATCGCAGATACTGCCATAGCTATTCATGAAATCATTCAAAAAAACAACAAAGTCAATTTCTGGGAGGATGAGGATGCAAAAAATCAAACTTCGAATGAAATTGACGACTATCTGTACGACGAACTGAAAAACGCAAAAGGTATCGACTTGTCAACCGAACAGATGGACGGAATTATAGACAAGGTCCTGCAGGTTGCAGAACACAGGAGCTACAAATGACCGTGGCAACAAATTATGAAAAACGGTCATTTACCTATGGTCAAAAGATCATTGAATACCAGCTATTTTATGCCAGAAGAAAAACACTGGAAATCGCAGTTCATCCAGACAGTACCATAATTGTCAAAGCACCTGTTGATTCTGAAATATCACTACTTGAAAAAAAGATACATAAAAGAGCAAGGTGGATCCTAAAACAGCTTGATTATTTCCGGCAATTCACCCCAAAAACACCGGAGAGGCTTTACATTAGTGGAGAGACACATTTGTATCTTGGAAAACAATATCGTTTAAAAGTTACCCAGGGACAGGAAAATAACGCTAAACTGTCCAGAGGGACTTTTCAGGTCAGTTGTCGAGATGAACCTAAGCCTGAATTAGTAAAAAAGCTCATGAAAAAATGGTATTCAGAGAAGGCAAAAATTCAATTTACCGAAAGTTTTGATAGATGCTGGCCAAAGTTTAATTCTTTGGGTTTCAGCAAACCTTCAGTTTCTATAAAACGTATGCGAAAAAGATGGGGGAGCCTGTCAGAGAAAGGTACCATGATACTAAATACGGAACTAGTCAAAGCTCCTAAAGAATGCATTGATTATGTTGTCATCCATGAACTCTGTCATTTAAAATATCATGACCATAGCCCTGAGTATTACAAGATGCTTGATTCATTGATGCCGGGATGGGAAAAAATAAAGCATAAACTCGAGATAAGCATGGCATAAAAACAAACACCGAGTACAGAATAATTACTCAAGACATTTGAGTATGTCTTTTGAGTCAGGAACTGGTTCAACATACCGGGTTCTGCCACGCATGCCTTTACCGGAGAAGTCAGCATTTATAAGTCGCGATACATGCATTTTCTCGATTATTTCATAAAATCGCGTATACCCAAGTCCGGTTATTTCATGGAATGTCTTATACAATTCCCCGGTCTGGAGACTGCTATCCCTTGCAATTAGTCCGAGTAATGCCTTTTCATGCTCCGAAAGTGACTTTATATTGCGGCACAGGTGCAAAAGCCGGGAAGCTTCATACGCCTTCTCGACATCCTCAACAGAAACAGTTCTGCTGGCCCTACGCTCTGCATTAAGACCGGAACGCTTCAGGAGATCGATACCTATCCTCAGGTCACCCGTCATACCCACATAGGAGACGACTTTATCCCGTGCTTCAGAAGATACCACATCCTGAAAGAAAGCGTGCCTTATACGATTGTCAATGATATCACCGATCTCATCGAGCTCATATCTGGGAAAAGCGATTTCCTCCGGCAGAAACACCGAACCAACCCTGGGATCGAAACTATAGGGAATTCCAACATCACTTATTATGGCTATTATGGATATCCGTGCACCAGGATATTGCTCATGTGCCCTTAACAGAGAATACATCACCTCATCTGCATGGCCTTCAGGAAAAAGGTAATTGATGTCATCCAGGGCAACCACAAGGGTCTTGTTGGCATCCAGCAGGTACTTTATCACCTTTTCAAAAAGCCTTCTGAAAGCAACACCCGATGAAGGTGGAGTGATATGCACAAGCTGTTCATATATCCTTGAAACGACAGCAAACCTTGTGGAATCCATCTGACAATTGACCTTTACAAAGACCACATTATCAGTGTATTCTTTCATCTCATTGAATACCTTCATAACAGCAGTGGTCTTTCCGGTCCCCGGAGGACCTTTTACAAGGCAGTTAACCGGGCGCATACCCCTTAAGGCAGGCTTCAGGCTGAAGCGCAGAGATTGCATCTGGGAATCCCTGTGTACAAAATAGTCCGGCAGGTAATCAAACTCAAGTATCTCCCCATTACTAAAAAGAGTCTCATCCCACAGAAGCATATCTTTGCTCACTTTAAATTCCCCTCTAAATTGATACTAACGATAAAGCTTGTAATAAACACTGATAATTATTGGTAGTCGATAAGTGATAGTTGCTGCAAACTGTCAGCTTGCAAGACTAATATAATTATCTGCGCATAATAACCTTTTGCTTTTATTCCCGAACTGCAATGATAAAACATAATTGCATTATGAAACAAGTGAAGTGATATCTGAAACAGTTTTAACCAGGGTTTCAACCTCTTCAAGAGTATTATAAAGAGCAAATGAAGCCCTCACAGTACCCCGGACACCCAGATGATCAATACCAGGCATCGCACAATGATAGCCACTTCTTACACAGATACCATGTGTCTGGTCAAGTATCATAGCTACGTCATGAGAATTCATACCTACCACATTGAAAGATACCACACCAGCCCGGTTCTTTGGACCATATACTTCAACAGCATCCAGTTCGCCAAGACGTAGAGCTGTTTCCTTTGCCAGGGATATTTCATGCTTTTCGATAGATTCGACACCTAGCTCTTTCACGTATTCCACAGCACGACCAAGACCTATGACACCGGGAATATTAGGAGTTCCTGCTTCAAATTTTGCAGGGCTTGGCTCCATTTTGTAACTATCAGGAGTTACGGAACTGACCATTCCACCCCCAAGGAACAACGGCTCGATCATACCGGGTTCTTTTATGTACAATACACCGGTTCCCTGAGGACCAAGTAAACCTTTATGCCCCGGGCATACAAAAAAATCAGGATCTATTGAACTAATATCAATTGGTATGTTTCCCGCAGACTGAGAACCGTCCACCAGTATTTTCACGCCTTCCTGTCGCGCTATTCCAATGATCCTGCCTATGTCCTGTATGGATCCGAATACATTGGAAACGTGGTTGACTGCTATAAGCCGGGTTCTGCCATTGACAGCTGACCTGATATCTTCTGGATCCACAACACCACAAATATCAGGTTTTACAACTGTAAGTTCAACACCCAGCTCCTTTAAACGTATCCACGGAAGCAAGTTGGAATGATGTTCTACAAGTGTGACTATGACATGGTCACCTTTTTTCCACGGAAAACCTCTGGACACAATATTGATACTTTCTGTTGCATTCTTTGTAAAAATAGTGTTTGCAGCATCCATATTAAAAAATGATGCAACTATTTCCCGGGCATCTTCATACCTGTTTGTAGTTTCCCTTGCAAGCCTGTGAGCTCCACGCCCATGATTTGCGGCATACTTATAGAAATAGTCCAGCATTGCAGATACAGCCTGAACAGGCGTTTGTGTCGTAGCTGCATTATCCAGATATATCACATCTTTTAATACGGGAAAGTCTTCCCTGACTGTGAGAACATCATACATACGAACCATTATGCAGAGAATATAAAAATAGTTTTGCAGGCTATTTTGCCTGCACTCCGCCTACCATGAAGCGATAAAGCTCCATTTCCTCGGCGTTGAGTTTATCTGCTGATACTCCGCCAACCACCGTATGGCAGCTTTTGAAGATATCGACTACGTTTCTTTTTCTAGTTAGGTCTCTCATATTTTGCCTCCTGTCTCTCTTTAATCTATTTCCGCGCCTATAAATTATTGTAATTTTATACATATTATGATTTTATACATATTGTAATTTATATACACATTTTAACAATATTTATTGTTTTTTTACAGGCTGAACATAAACATTAGCACACACCATATAAAAAGATTTCGGCACATATCAAGAAAAAAAGAAATTCAGGAATTTACAAAGATATAGTCAACGTCTTTCTTCCCCTCATGGCAACTGATGCAACCGCCCACTATTCCTTCTGCGTTAACGTCTCCCTCAGGAGAATAAGATGCCCAGAACCAATCATTATTCTCGGGAGCAAAGCCTTCTGATTTATACATCAGATAGATTCCCGTGAGCTCTTTGTCGGCGTTGAATCCTTCTTTGACAACCATTGTTTCATATGGCATTGTTGCCCCGCCTGTTTCTGCTGAGGACAAAGCATTGTCGGAGACATATATGGAAACATAATCACCATGTACACCATTGCCCTCCATCATTGCTTCCTTGCCAGGCCATATGGACCATCCCTTGTAAGTATCATTTTCAGTAAAAGCGGAGAACAGAGATGATGCATCCGGTTCAGACACCTGCATACCCACATCATCGTTTACGGTTTCTTCGGCATCCTGTGACGTCATATCATCCTCAGTAGCTGAATCAGTACACCCTGAAATACCAACGATACAAATCACTATCAAAAGCATGAATGTTTTAATTCTCATACAATAACCCCATTTAGACATTTACACTGAACTATATAACAGTTACTTGAATTTACATAGAACCTTTGTCGTAAGAGATATAATATATGCAGGAGACTTTCGCTAATCATGCCAGAGCTAAACATCGACAGAACACTCACATACATCGAAGGGACACAGCGGGTCTTTGATGAAAAAAGTACTCTAGAGAAGGTAAACAATAATTCCAAACAGATAGGAGTTACCAGAGTTGCCAGCATCACTGACCTTGACAGAATAGGAATACCCGTTATTTCAACCATCAGACCCAGCGCAGCAGAAGGCGCAATATCAGTTTATTCAGGGAAAGGCAACACTGAGAATCAGGCAAGGATATCCGCAATTATGGAGAGTTTTGAACGATGCCTGGCAGAAAGGAACGGACTGAACAACGACGTGGCAGAAGATATCAAAGCTCAGCATATTATAGATAATTTTACAGCCATGAGGGAAACCCACCGCGTAGTCGACCCGACACTCCTGCTCATAGCTGAAGATTACAGCCCCCAGGCATTTGTAGAATGGATAAGTGGATGGGATCTTTTAAAGAAAGAGGAGATCTTTGTTCCTGCAAATGCAGTATATCACCCATATGATGCCCCCGGAAGAGCTTTGAAGTTATTCAGAAGTAACACTAACGGACTTGCAGCAGGAAACACTATAGAAGAAGCCATATTCCATGGCCTGCTGGAAGTCATTGAAAGGGATGCATTGAGCATAGCAGAGTTCAACCGCAATCCCGGAAAAGAGATAATCCTCACAGAAAATGATGGTGAGAATTATGAGCTTCTGCGCAAGTTCACTGACAATGAAGTCGAGGTCAAATTGTGGGCATTGTCCCATGATACAGAAATAACAACTGTGGTTGCAGTTACCGATGATACCAGACTCAGAGATGCCGCACTCCTTGTAATGGGTGCAGGTGCACACCTCAAACCTGAGATAGCAGTAAAAAGAGCACTGACAGAAGCCGCACAGTCAAGGGTTGTGCAGATACACGGTGCCCGAGAGGACACCGAACGTGAAAAGTTTGTCAGGGACATAGGATATGACAGAATAAAACGCATGAACAAGTACTGGTATGAGGACGATGAACAGACATCCATGCGTGATCTGAAAGACCTGTCAAAAAACACGCCTGCCGAAAGTATCGATGTGGTACTGGAACAATTGAGAAATATTGCAGACTGCGCCGTAGTTGTAGATATGTCAAGAGAAAGCATACTTGTTCCAGTTGTCAGAGTAATTATCCCTTCCTTTGAGATGTACACACTTGACAGAGAGCGTGTAGGCAAAAGGGCGAAGTCAGGACAGAGAAAGAGACTTGCTCCAAAGGACAGGCCATGGAGAACCGGACGCCGAAAATGAGTAAAAATACCAAAATCCTTGTATTTGCAGGCACAAGCATAAGCCACGAAGATGCTGCAAAGGTGCTTGATGCCACATACTGGCCACCCATATCCAGAGGAGATATTGACAAAGCCATTCGTCAGGGATACGTGACAATAGGCATAATTGACGGGATCTTTTTTAGCCGGGCAGCTGTGGCCCACAAGGAAATAATCAGGGCAATAAAGGAAGGAATAACTGTCGTTGGCGGTTGCAGCATGGGAGCGCTCCGGGCTTCCGAGCTTGATGTCCACGGAATGACAGGAGTGGGGCAAATATATGAATGGTACAGGGATGGAGTCATCGAGGATGATGATGAAGTAGCAGTTGCCACAAATCCCGATACATTCGAACCAGTATCAAACCCCATGGTCAATATACGGGAAACTTTTAAGGCAGCACTCGAGTCAGGCATCATCAGCGATGATGAATTCAGTCATATAACTGAACTTGCCAAACGGACACACTATACGGAAAGAAGTTACTTCGGAATCACAAAGGAAGCTTCAAGGAAAGGAATCATCGCGGAGGATAAAGCAAGCGAGCTCCTCAGGTTCTGTATGGAGAGCGAGTGTAACGTGAAAAGAGAAGATGCACTCCTTGTTCTTGAAAAAATAAAGCAGATCATAACAGAATAGTTAAGCTGCTATTTTTGGTTTTAATCCGTCATACAGGAAGTGCAGTATATAGACGGAAGACATTACCAGGATTATTGTTGCACCTGAAGGAGCATCGAACAGATAGGACAGTGACAATCCCACGATGCTGAAAAATATACCGAAGAATATTGCAATATACATCATCTTCCCAAGATCATTGGTGTAATGCCTGCTCAGGGATGCCGGCATGGTAAGCAGTGCAATGATAAGGATGATACCTACCACCTTGATCAACAGTACTATTGTCAGTGCTATCAGGCAAAGCAGAAGCAGGTAAAGTTTCTCTACTGACAGGCCGGCAACTGTTGTGAATTCCTCGTCAAAACAAAGTGCCATGAACTGCTTATAATATGCATATACAATAAAGATGATAACCGCATCAAGACCCAGCATAAGATAGATATCCGACATTGGTACCGTCAGGATATTTCCGAAAAGATAGGTCATGAGATCCGGAGCATAACCAGGAGTCCAGTATATAAGAATAATACCTATGGCCATTCCCAGGGACCAGAGTATACCGATAGCAGTATCTTCAGCCACTTTTGACCTTTTACTCACAAGCCCCATGACAAGTGCGGAAAAGAGACTGAAAGGAATAAGACCGTAAAGAGGATTTATCCCGAGATAATAACCAAGACCGATACCTCCGAAAGAGGCATGAGTGATACCGCCACTGATGAAAACTATCTTTTTCACAACTACGTACACACCAATTATACCACATGCCACACTTGCCAGAATAGCGGCTAAAATAGCATTTCTCATAAAATCATACTGAAGTATTTCAAGCATACCGTTCACCCTCAGTGCTCTTTCAATACCCTGTGTGGCACACCGTGAGCAATTAGCTCTATCGGACACTGATATGATACTTCCAGGTCATGCGGACTTATTTCTTTAGAGTCATGATAGTGGAACTGACGGTTCAGACAACCTATCTTATCAACATATACCGAAACGGCACTGATGTCATGAGTGACCATTATAATTGCTATCTCAGATTTAAGCCGGTTGAGAAGTTCGTAGAACTCTTTCTGCATCCTGGAATCTATGCCTGTGGACGGTTCGTCCAGTATTAACAGTTTCGGTTTTGTAACAAGTGACCGGGCAATGAAAACTCTCTGTTTCTGACCACCGGAGAGCTCACCGATCTGCCGGTCCTTAAACTCAAACATCCCGACTGTTTTGAGAGCATCACGTGCAGCATTGCGATCTTCTTCATTATACCTCTGAAGAGGACCTTTATGACTCAGGCGACCCATGAGCACAACATCACATACAGTGATGGGAAAATCAAGATTTGAGGAATGATATTGGGGAACATAGCCCACATACTTCCTCATATTCTTAGGTTTTCCGCCCAGAAGCTTGACAGAACCTTTGTCAGGTGTGATCAGTCCAAGGATGACTTTCAGAAGAGTACTTTTGCCCCCTCCGTTGGGGCCTATGATAGCCAGGAAATCCTTGTCCTTCACAGTTAAATTGACCGATTCCAGAACACGAACACCGTCATAGCTTACCCATACATCCTTAAGTTCGATCACGTCATCCATTTCAAGCCAGCCCTTTTTCAAATGCTTCTGCTACCTTTGCAAGGTTATCTATATAATCCTTTGCAAGCGGATCGACTTCCACCACCTCACCACCAATCTCGTTTGCAATAGCGGACGCACTGACAGTACTAAAGCCGGTCTGCACGAAGATCACTTTTATATTTTTCTCGTTTGCCTCATCAATAACACCCTGCATGTCCTTCACACTGGGCTCTTTACCTTCTATCTCTACAGGCACCTCTACAAGACCATAGTAGTCTGCAAAATAACCCCATGCAGGATGATAAACTATGAAACTGCTGCCCTCTTTACCGGAAAGAGTGGTTCTTATCTGCTCATCCAGTTCATCAAGTTCTGCAAGATATGCATTTTTGTTCTCAAGATAAATTGATCCATTTTCAGGGTCAATCTCCACAAGGCCTTCGTAAATATTATCCACCATAATCTTCACGTTACCGGGAGATGTCCATATGTGAGGATCAAGACCCCCTTCCTCTTCGTGGTCACCATCACTTTCTATCTCAGCATCATGTTCATCCTCATCCCCATAGGCATGAGCTTCCATTTCCCTCAAGGTTATACCTTTTGAGCAATCAATAATCATCATGTCCGGATTAAGGTCTGCGATCTTGCCCATCAGATTATCTTCAATGGTTATCCCTGAGCCAACCATTGCATACATTTTTGCCTTGCTAAGATCCCTGAGCTGGCCAGGAGTGGGTTCATATGAATGAGGATCTGCGCCCGGAGGCACCATGACAACTACTTTTACATGATCCCCTGCAATCTTTTCCACAAATTCAGCCTGTGGAAGTACACTTACAGCCACTATCATACCGTCGGCAGTATCAGAGATCACATCTGAGGAACTTTGTTCATCGACACAACCGGCTGTTAAAATGATGAAAATCGAAAAGAGCATCATTTGAACCATCATACTTTTCTTCATAATAATATTACTCCACATTTTTGTAATTACACCAAATTGATTGGTGTCATACCAATAATTAACCATTTAAAAATAACAGTCAAAGATAATCAAAGAGAGCCACATGAAATATGTTTTATCTTACCACAAACACCCACAGTAGGATGGCCCATAGAACCACATATCCGATCTATGGCAGTTTTGGAGACTAATGCTTCAAATCGGGATACTTCGGCACAGGACTCCTCAGAAGAGAGACCATAATGAGTCAGCATCAGGCTTAGTATGTTATGCCGGTTAACAAAGAACTCGGCATACTGTTTGCCCATTTCAGTAAGTTGCACTCCCCTGTAAGGGACATGATCCACATAACCGGATTCGGAAAGATCGGTTATTGTCTTAGTAGATGTCGAGGGGTCGACATTCAACTCATTAGAGATATCAGTGGTCTTTACAAGACCACCTCTTTTCAAGAGGAATTTCAGATACTCCACTTTTTTAGGAGATAGCTCCAGCCCCGTGATTTCCTGCATGATATGCAATAACTAAGAACACATATATATCTCTTTTGAAAATAAGCCAATTTATTCAATTATTTTTGGCATATACCCAACAATAGATATTGCATGGAAAACAAATGCTTTCAGACCCAGTTGAAAATTTCAGCATAAATGGCCGGAAATATATTTGTACACATAACCAGGATTAAATTATGGGGTTAAGATGTTAATACAACAGATATTCACAGAGAAAATTGCGCACAGCTCATACATACTGGCAGGGGACAAAACCTGTGCGATCATCGACCCGAGAAGAGATATAGAGATATACCTGGAACTTACAAGAGACCTCGGAGTAAAGATCACACATATACTGGAAACCCATTTGCATGCCGATTTTATCTCAGGCCACATGGACCTTGCGGAAAGAACCGGAGCCACAATATACATGCCAAAATCAGCAAATTGCGATTTTAGATCAGTTCCACTTGCAGAAGGAGACTCATTTTCCATAGAGGACATCAAAGTAGATATTCTGGAAACACCCGGGCACACGCCTGAACACATATCATACGTGATCACCGACACTTCAAGAGGTGAAGAGCCAGTCGCACTTTTCTGCGGAGATACAATGTTTGTAGGCGATGTTGGAAGACCAGACCTCTTTCCCGGAAGAGCAGAGGAACTTGCATCAAAACTGTACGATACCTTACATGAAAAACTGCTTAAATTACCCGATTTCTGTGAGATATACCCTGCACATGGAGCAGGCTCACTCTGTGGAAGAGCTATGGCATCCAAAAGAACAAGCACATTAGGCTATGAAAAGAATTACAATTATGCATTGAAAATAAATGACAGGGCAGATTTCATAGATTCACTGACAAACAATATGCCCGATGCACCTGACCATTTCAGCCGATGTACAGACATAAACCGTACAGGTCCGGATAAAGTAAAAGAACTCCACATCCCGGAAGCACTGGAAAATGACCGGTTCCGGGAAAAGATAAACACTGCGATCATCCTTGACGTTCGCAGCTTTGAATCCTTCGGCGGACAACATATACCCCAGGCTTACAACATAGATAGCAATTCAAATTTCCCCACCTATGCCGGATGGTTGCTACCACCTGAAAAAGATATACTCATTGTTTCAGACAACTACTTACAGGCATTGAACGCATGTACCCGGTTACACCGCGTAGGACACGACAGAGTAGCAGGCTATCTCGAAAATGGAATGTACGGCTGGGTGACGGATGGACTACCTACAAGACATGTTCCGCAGATATCATCGACCGAACTGCACGACAGGATAACTGCCGGAAAAGAAATGACGATATTGGATGTCAGAGCTGTCTCAGAGTATGAAGACTACCACATAGAAGGAGCTGTAAATATACCAGTGCAGGACCTAAGGGAGCGCTATACCGAGATCGACCAGGATACTGAGGCCATACTTATATGTGGCTCAGGACACAGATCCAGTATGGGTTGCAGTATCCTTCTGCAAAAAGGATTCTCCGGTGTGCAAAATGTAGCAGGCGGTATGACAGGATATGCTGCCGCAGGATATGGACCTGAATGCCCCATGTGCACCCTCCCCTGGGCACCTTTCAAAAATAAGTGAATGAATTAAACCGTATGATTGCTCACATGTAGTAGCCCTGATAGAATCAATCAAAAGGCATACCCTTAAAAGTGAAGATTTCTTTCACCACGTAGAGGAAATCCATAATTTCATCGATGGACAGCAACAACAGTATCAATATAAGGAGTGCTATGAGCAGTTCTGAATAATCCGGAAGAGACTGCATCAGATGAGCGAAAGAGCCCACATGTCCATTTGCAGAATGTACCATTTTATCACCTAAATAGAACTCTTACCAGCTATAATAAAAGCGTATCGATGATTGTTAATGATTTTTGATTATAATCAATAATGCTATAGAATTCACTTCAACATATGAAAACTGACCTCAGACCACAATGACCGGATCATAGAGGAAAGAACATTTTCCGAGCACTCCACAACAGATTTCCCTGCAACCATTGCATCAACTGAACTCCTGTTATATGGAAGCATGCCCACAACGCATATTCCATTAGTTTTGCAATAATCAGAGATTGCATTCGAAAGCTCCACATTGATATCGTATTTGTTGATACAGACTGCAACAGGTATCCGGAAATGTTGTGCTACCCCGACAACCCTTTCAAGATCATGCACCCCGGACATCGTTGGCTCCGTTACAACAAGAACAAGATCAGTCCCTGTGATTGCAGCGATCACAGCACACCCGGTTCCCGGCGGGCCATCGATGAGTATCATATCGCTTCCGGCTTCCGCTGCAAGCTCTGATGCTCTGCGCCTTACATCCGAGACTAACTTCCCGCTTGCCTCTTCGCCAACCCCGAGCCTGGCATGGACCAACGTACCAAATCTCGTATGGGAACAATAGTACTCACCGGCTTTTTTCTCAATCATGTTTATGGCATTTTCAGGACAGACGTATTCACAGACTGCACATCCCTCGCATTTATACACATCAATTACATTATAACGGTCGATTGCTTCAAACCTGCATGATGATCCGCATTTTCCACAATCAATACACATGTTTTTATTGATACTTGCAACCTTCAGGCCGTAGAAATCATTCGATTCAAATATATCAGGATGCAGAATCAGATGCATATCTGCAGCATCAACATCACAATCTGCAATAACTGCATTTTCAGCAAGTGCGGCAAATGAAGAAGTGATGGTTGTTTTACCGGTCCCGCCTTTGCCACTGATAACTGTGAGCTGTTTTACCATTCAAAGACCACCCTGATAGGAACTGAATTTACATATATACCTGTAAAGCTCCCGGAAATTTTCTTTCCAGAGAGGCATCCGTTCCACAAAAGGAATTCCTTTTGAGTAAAGGACAGCTATTTCCCGGTCGTCGGGAATTTTCATCAGAATAGGTATCCTTTCTGCCCGGCAATATTCCTCGACCCGGCCATCACCAATACCATGACGGTTTATTACCACTCCGAATTGTACACCAAGTCGCCTGACAACATCCACTGCAAGGATAAGGTCATTCAGACCAAATGGTGTTGGCTCTGTTACAAGCACACAGTAATCCATTTCCGCAACGGATGCTATGACGGGACAGGCTGTCCCCGGAGGAGAGTCAATAACTGCAACTGTGCTTTCATCAATGTATGCCTGTAACTGCCTGATAACAGGTGAAGCCATGGGCTCACCAATGTTAAGAGTACCCTGCAGAAGCTCAATATTAAAATGCTCATTAATGCCTTTTTCAATAACCCCTATTGACCGCTTCTTCTCTGTAATTGCATTTTCAGGGCAAACAAGAATACAGCCACCACAGCCATGACATAATTTTGGAAACAGCATGAGACTACGGGGCAATTTAGCTATCGCGTTGTACTGGCAGAACTCTGCACATTTCCCGCAAAGAGAGCACTTTTCAGAGTCCACTTCAGGGACTGTTATAGTGACATCACCCTGCTTTTCCAGATCAAATCCGAGAAAAAGATTGCAATTTGGCTCTTCTACATCGCAATCCAGCAGTTGTGCATTCCCAAGAGCAAGTGCAAGATTGACGGCCACTGTCGTCTTTCCAGTTCCACCCTTGCCACTTGCGATAGCTATTTTCATGAATCAGGTACCTGTAAGAGAATTAATGACAGTGCTCGTGGTCATGACCTTCATCATGTCCATGCCCGCTGCATGAATTGTCCTGAGTAGCTTTTTTAAGTCCTGAGGATTCCCAGGCGTTGATTGCATCCTGAATTGTACCTGTAGCACCGATATAAACCTCAATACCGGACTGCTCGAACATCACCACAGCTTTTCTTCCAAGCCCGCCACAGAGCATGATATCTACACCCTCCTTCGCCATGATCTCAGGAGGCAGACCTGTGCCACCGTTATGCTCACTTGTGTTTGGAATAACTGTGGCTTCTTTTGTTTCGGTGTCATACAACGTATAGTAAGATACCTTTCCAAAGTGCTGGCCAACTGTATCTTCAATTCCATTCTGCCCTATTGCTGGTATGCATAATTTCATTTTTATACCTCTTATTTTAGTATTTTAACAAATATCAATGTCATTTTTATGCTGTTATAACAAGGAATAATATCCTAAACCTGATTCAGAACTCACATCTTTGACTTGCCGGGAGAGTTTGCAGCGCCAATGGCCTCCAGTGAACCTGACCCATATGCTTTGATGGCTTCAACGACCGAGCCACTAAAGGAGCTTTTCATTTCAATGCCCTCTGAGGACAGCAATGAGAATGCATTAGGACCAACGCTGCCGGTGATCAGCGCATCTATCCCTTTGCCAATGACCTTTTGTGCTGCCTGGACACCTGCACCACCAGAAACAGAACCCTGGCCATTCTCAATTGATTCGAACTCCATTGACCCGGAGTCAACTATAACAAAGTATTTGCATCTGCCAAAATGAGGGTCAACTGGGGCATCCAAACCAGTACTGCTTGCTGTCACACATATTTTCATTACAATTCTCCCATATGAGTAATAAACTAATATATCCACATATGAGACAAAATATAAATAAGTAACCCATAACCATTATATAATTACGCCCTATTGAGAATTAATTGCAAAATAACCACCCCATATATATACAAAAAAAGCCAAAGTGACACTGAATGTTGACGATTTTTGAGGCAATAGTACTTGGCATAGTCCAGGGAGTAGCCGAATGGTTGCCCATAAGCAGCGAAGGCATGACCACACTTGTGATGTTGAATGTGTTTGATAAAACGCTTGCTGAAGCATTGCCCATAGCCATATGGTTACACACAGGAACCTTGCTTTCGGCCGTTGTTTACTTCAGGACTGACATCAGGGAAATAATCGGTGAAATACCGCAATACATCAGGAACAGGGATATCCAGGAGAAAAAGGATAGCTTAATAACATTCTTGTTGATAGCAACCGCCATAACCGGAATAATAGGATTACCGCTCATTCTCTTCGCCACAGGAATGGCAGAATTCTCAGGGAAGCTTGCAACTGCACTGATAGGAGGGCTTCTTATCATCACAGGTCTGCTGCAAATATCTGCTGCAAAGAAAACAAAGAAAAGAGACCAGCCTGTGATCACAGATTCTGTTATCGCAGGAATTGCACAGGGATTTGCAGCACTCCCCGGAATAAGCAGGTCCGGCATAACCGTATCAACATTACTTCTGAGGGATATAGAAGCATCACAGGCTATCAGACTGAGTTTTCTCATGAGCATACCTGCAGTCCTTGCTGCAGACGTAGGAATCGGTGCAATGGGACTACTGAGCTTTGATGCTTACTCAATACTGGCATTATTCTTTGCATTTGCATTTGGAATACTTACCATCGATATCTTCATCAAAGCAGCAAAAAGATTCGATTTCTCCAAATTCTGCATTGCCCTTGGAATACTCAGTATTCTGGCATACTTTTTGTGACAAATACCATATTTTGCCACAAACGAGAATAAATATATAAATGTTTCCGCAAACAAATAAATATTACATTACTTAATGAGTGCATAACAATGACTTGCAGAGGAAGACCCAAATCACCCAGAAGAGTTGAGTGCTCACCTGAGGTGCTCTATTTTAAACCACGCGGAGTGCCACTAAAGGAGCTTGAAACAGTATCCCTTGCAATAGAGGAGCTCGAAGCTCTGCGACTGGCAGACCTTGAAGGATTACAGCAGGAAGAAGCTGCCATTAGTATGGGTATTTCAAGACGGGCTTTCTGGCAGGATCTTCAGAATGCAAGAAAAAAAGTAGCTATGGCCCTTATTGAAGGAATGGCCATAGAGATAGTCGGCAAAGACCCCAAAGACATGGGATAATTGCCGCAGCTACATTTGTTGTTCCATTGTATTTCAAAATAGAATATTTCTAAAGGAGATTCCATATGACACAAAATATCCAGAGTGCAGCTGACCTTTTAAAGAAGCCCGAGGAACCAAAGCTCATCAGGAAAATGAGAGCCATCAAAAAGAAGATAATGGTTATGAGCGGCAAGGGCGGTGTCGGCAAAAGCACAGTTGCAGCAAATCTGGCTGCAAGACTTGCAGAACGCGGACATAAAGTAGGACTCCTGGATGCGGATATCCACGGCCCAAGCATCCCAAAGATGTTCGGTATCGAGGACCAGAGACCTACCGTTGATGAGAATGGCATTGTGCCGATCAGTATCACAGAGAACCTTTCTGTGATGTCAGTAGCACTCCTCCTTGAGGACAGGGATGCACCTGTCATATGGAGAGGACCTGCAAAGATGGCAGCTATCAAGCAGTTCCTTGAGGATGTTTCATGGGGCAAGCTGGACTACCTTATTGTAGACCTGCCACCTGGCACTGGCGATGAACCACTAAGCATTGCACAGCTGATCGAAAAGATGGAAGGTGCTGTCGTTGTGACAACCCCGCAGGATGTAGCACTTGTCAGTGTAAGGAAATCCATCAAATTTGCAGAGATACTCAAAGTACCTGTAATTGGTATTGTTGAGAACATGAGCGGCATCGTCTGCCCTCACTGTGATGAGATGATAGACCTCTTCGGCAAGGGTGGCGTAGAGAAAGCATCCACAGACTTCAATGTGCCTGTTCTTGGCGAACTTCCAATGGACCCTAAAATTGCAGAGATAGAGGACAGCGGGAAAGTTCACACAGACATCAATGAAGAGATGCTCTGGGGCAAGAGATTTGCTGCAATTGTTGATTCCATAGAGCAATTTAAAAAGTAATTTTAATAACTCAATTTCAGGAAGAGATTTTCTCTTCCTTTTTGATTTTCCCGGTTTTTACCCTGTATTGGGCGAGATTCTAATTCTCAATCACTATTTATAGTAAAAAAACAGACATTTCCGTATGGAAGTGGGAAGCCATAAAACAATTGACAGGCTTGACTTCAGGGACCCGATAGAGCTTGTAGATGATGTTCTCCTCAACAATAGCTGGCTGTTTAAAGAGAACTCCAACACACGCCTGAGTCCGTCTGTGATAGATCTGCACATTGCATCCCAGGTCAAGAAACAATATGCACTTGAGAAACTTTACTCAAAGGAAAGTTCATGGGCTCATAGAGAAGGACTTATCCACATCCATGATCTGCACAGTCCATTCACACCTTACTGCAATGGAATAGATGCCAGGATATTCCTGAAAGACGGACTGAGATTCCCGGATACAGTCAGCCTCCCGGCAAAACGTTTTGAATCTGCCCTCTACCATGCGATGTCATTCATGGTGCACTCCCAACAGTTCTTTGCAGGAGCACAGGCAATTGATATGCTCAACTGGATGCTTGCCCCCCATCTTCATTTTGATGATATTGATGAAGAGCAGCTCAGGGAGATAGTTCAGGGATTCATGTTTCAGATGAACCAGTCCAATCGCATAGGTGCCCAAAGTGCATTTACGAACATAGGACTTCGGATAACATGCCCTCCCCTTATTGCGGAACAGAAAGCCATCTTTGCAGGAAAGGAGCTTGAGGAGAATTACAGCTTTTTTGAGGAGGAAGCAAGGACTATCTATAAAGTGATGATGGAAGTTGCAGGAAACGGAGACGGGCAGGGCAGTCCATTCACCTTTCCACTGATAACCACTGCAATAACAAAGGATCTGGACTTCAATGACCCATTGTGGAAATTGACCATGCAGGCAACCGCCTCCACCGGAGCACCATATTTCCTGAACCTCCGGGCCGATTACCTTGCTGATGAGACCGTCCATGCAATGTGCTGCCGTCTTTTTGCAAAACATACCGGAGGGATCTGGAATGCAGGTGGCATGGGCAACGGATCGAACAAAGTAGTTTCCATTAACCTGCCCGGCGTTTCACTTCGATCCAGGGATATGTATGAGTTCTTTGAAGAGCTTGACAATGTGATGGATATCAGCAAACAGGCACTGCTTGATGGTAACAGGATAATTGAAAAATCACTCCATGAATGGAAAATACTTCCCTGGCTGTTGATGGTTACAGATGACGGAATACCTTATTACGAGTTTGAAAAACGCCACCTGACGTTCGGGGTAGTGGGACTTAACGAATGTCTCATGAACCTCACAGGTGAGACACTTCTCGACCAGCAGGCAACGGGACTTCAGATAATAAGCCATATGGCAGACAGGATACAACAATATTCCAGAGAAGATGAGATCGAATATACACTGGAACAGACGCCTGCAGAGAGTACAGCTTACCGTTTTGCCATGATAGACCATATGAAGTTCAAAGAAGGAGCAAATATTCAGGGAACCAAGGACGCACCTTACTACACAAACTCCACCCATGTACCTTACAAGAGCAACATATCCCTTGTCAACCGTATAAAAACAGAATCAGTGTTCCATCCTTATTTTACAGGCGGAACCATTTGCCACATTTGGATGGGAGAAAGTACCCCGGACCCGGGCGGACTTTCCGACTTCATCGACAGGATCACACAGACAGAACTTGCATATTTCTGTTTCTCACCGGACTTCTCAATATGCAGTAACGGACACAGTTCAAAAGGAATTCAGGAAAGCTGTCCACAATGCCAGGCTGAGATCGTTGACCACATCTCCAGAGTTACAGGGTACTACGGGCATGTGAACAACTGGAATCCGGGGAAGATAAAGGAGTACGAAGAGCGGCACAGGTACAGAATGGAATGCAGGCAGAAAGATAAATAAATGTCAGAACCATCAGAACAGTATGGATTTTAAGAGTGAAGCATCATTCAAATGGCTTTATTCACAGAAGATAACAAAAGTAAAGGATCTTGCACGCATAGTCCAGGCAAGTTATCTCTGGAATGAGGAAAACAACCACACAGAGGGGCTTACAGAGAAACTGATAAACTCAAAAACCGAGAATTCCTGGAATTCCGATCTGCGGGATACCTCACGTGCTGCTTCAGCTCTTGCACTTAAAGGCATTGTTTTTCCAGATATTGAAAGATGGGTGCTATCAGAACAAGCTGAAAGGTCCTGGAATAATGATGTTTATGACACCACATATGCGTTGATAGCACTTGCTGATATGGGTTCATATAACCCCGAAGGATGCGGCTGGCTTATTGATAATTATGGCAAAAAGTGGGAGCATCCCGGAACTACTGCCCTGATAATCACTGCACTGTCAAAACAGGCAAAGCTTGAAAATGAAGACACCTTTAGCGATTTTATAGCTGAACGTGCCAGATGGATAATCTCGCAGCAAGAAAGTGAAGGTGCCTGGAAAACACTGGCTACCAGCAACCTTGTGATTCAATCGCTGATACTTACAGGACATAAGGATGAGACTGCCATTCCCCTCAAATGGATATTATCACACATTAACAGCAATGGATCGTGGGGGAAAGAGGGAGGCGACATCAATACAACATCCCTGTCGCTTATAACTCTCTGGCAATATATGAACTGAAAATTATTTTACAGGTAAAAGTATGTGAATAGTAGTTCCTTTTCCTTCTTTGCTATCGGCCCACATATCCCCATTGTGCGCCACAATGATCTTCTTGCATATGTAAAGACCAAGACCATTACCCCCGTACTTGCGTGTTGATGAACCATCGGCCTGATAGAATCTGTTGAATATATGAGGAAGATTCTCCTCGGAAATACCAATCCCATTATCACTTATCTGTATGTGTATCCTTTTGTTATCCTGCAGAGTGACAGAAATTGATATTTTCCCACTTTCAGGGGTGAACTTCACTGAATTGTCAATTATATTTACGAATACTTCTTCAAGATACTCCAGGTCACCTTCTATCAGCGGTATATCAGAAGGAATTAACTTTTCAATTTCATGTCCCTTACTGGTAATCTCAGGAGAACGGTCGTGTATTGCCGCGTCTATTACCTCGGATATCCGGAGAGGAAGGAAAGTATATTCGACATTTCCACCTTCAGTAATACTGACATAGAGCAGAGAATCGATCAGTCTTTTCAATCTTTCAGAGCTGAGCATTACTTTTTCCATGGCATCTTTCTGCTTCTGGTTCAGTTCACCCAGTGCCTCTTCATACATCAGTTCACTGTATCCTTTAATTGGAATAAGTGGAGTCTTTAGTTCGTGCCTCAGGTTAGAGAGGAATTCGTCTTTCATCCTGTCAAGGGACTTTAGTTCCTCATTGGCCTTTGCAAGGTCTTGAGCATACTGATTCAGGGCTTTTTCTGCGGCTTTGCGCTCGGTGAAATCCTCAACAACACATACACCCCCCATGAACTTCCCCTCATCAGATATAACCGGGCTGAATTCTGCTTTGATAGGAATTATTTTATCGGAGAAGGGAGAACAGAATTCATCCTCATAACTGGCAGGAATTCCAGCAAGTACCTGCATAATAGCTTTTTTGATAGAGTTATTATCATCAAATGATTCTACGATATTAAAGCCGATCACATTAGAAATAACACTCTCTTCCGGTACACCCATGATCTTCACAAGATTTTCGTTGCACTGGGTTATGACGCCTTTTTCATCAAAGTGGAAGATACCCAATGGGGATTTTTCAAACATCATGCGATATTTGTTCTTGGCAATGAGCGTCAACCTTTCTTTCATTTTTCTTTTGGAGATATCATTGATGATAGCACCATGGAAAACCTCACCCTTCAGCCTTGTTGTAGTGATGGCCAGTTCTAAGGGGAATTCCGTACCATCTTTACGCAAACCGGTTACTTCTATTATTTTTCCTACTACAGGGGATTTGCCGATGGATATCAGCTCATCCCAGCCTTCGTGAGCCTTACGATATCTTTTTGGCATTATTATGCTAATGGATTTCCCAAGTATCTCGTTCCTCTCATATCCAAAGAGTTTACTGGCGTTCTCGTTCCAGAAAGTGATCATTCCGGCGTAATCTGAGAGCACAAATGCATAAGGAACGGAATCCAGATGAGAAGAAATCATTTCAATATCAAAGAGTAACTCTGTTTCAAGTTCTTTTTTGTCCTGAATATCAGTACAGGATAAAAGAAGTGCCTTATCCGGAGATGTTGTGTCTTTCAACAGGCTCGTGTTTAAAAGAAAGGTCTTAGGTATCCCATCAGACCCTATAATTGATGTTTCCAGAGCCATTGGTTTTACATTATTATCCGATAAAACCGAAGAGAAAAATGAGAGAATATCTTCTTTTTCATCTTCCGGAAGACATAAGTCTGAAAATATTTCATTTGAGAGGTCTTCATCATCGAAGCCTAAAAAACTTCGTGCTTTTTTGTTTGCCAGGATTATCCGGCCATTCTCATCAATTAAAAGTATAAAGGAATCCAGAAGGTCATAAAATAACTGTGAATGCTCAATTTCCGAAAAAGAGATACTAGTGCCGGGTATTCTGACCGAATCCTCCTGTATGAGAGAGTTATCACTCTCATCAACCGAAAAATCGAGTATTTCTTTTTTTGTGGCCATCTATACACCTATGAATCTGACAAACTATTGTAGAGAATCTACATTGGCAATACCCAGATGCATGTAATTATATTGGGAATATAATATATAATATTTAGTATTTGATTTCTTATTGTATATAAAGCCTAATAAAAAAATGAGAGTCAAAACTGAATTCATACTTAGAATTGAAATAGAATACTGACCTTTTGAGTAGCATTTATAATCACGAGGAACTATTGAACTAGACAGAGTGACCTAAGATGAGTGAAAATTCAATGAAATATCATGAGGATTCCAATACTTTTATTGCCGGTAAAAAGAGTTATTTTGAAGAAGATATCAACATTGATGGAAACTTCATAGTTGGAGCAGGTTCTAATTTCTGGAAGAATCTGAATGTTAAGGGCACCCTGAAACTTGGAAAAGGAACTTTTGTGAAAGGGAATGTAAAAGCAGATGAGGCCATCATAGGTTCAAACTCTGAGATAAAGGGCAATATAGAAGTATCAGACGAACTTCGGATACTGGATTCTGTAGAGATAAATGGTTCTGCCGTTGCAGGAAAAGAAATGCTTGTACGTCCCGGTTGCAAGATCAAATTCGCGAAGGCAAGCAGCACAATGGAACTTGTCGGGAAGGTCAGTATAAAAGAAATAGAATCAGGAACAAAGGTTATTGTGCGTTCGGAGTGAAACGCAAAATAATATTATTTACTTTGCTCCTTGAGGAGAGACTTCAATATCCTGTCACGGAGCAAATTTGCTTCAAGACTTGTTCGCTCACGTGGCCGTGGAAGGTCTACTTTGATTACTTCCTTTATTTTACCAGGACGCGCACTCATCAACACTATTTTGTCAGCCAGGAACACGGCTTCATCCACACTGTGTGTGACAAAAATGATGGTTATATGTTTTTTTTGCCAGATTTCCAGTAGTTCCTGCTGGAGAATATTGCGTGTCTGGGCATCCAGTGCACCAAAAGGCTCATCCATCAGAAGAACCGAAGGTTCATTTGCAAGGGCTCTTGCAATAGCAACCCTCTGCTTCATGCCGCCTGATAGCTCATAGGGATAGCTGTTCCTGAATTGCTGGAGCCCGACCAGTTCAAGGTATTTTTCAGCATCTTCAAGCGCATCTTTCTTTTTTGTCCCGCCCATGATGGGACCAAAGATAATGTTATCGATCACCGATTTCCAGGGAAACAGTGAATATTCCTGGAAAACCATTCCCCTATCCGGACCAGGAGAATCTATTTTCTGGTCATCCAGATAGATTTCCCCAGCATCCGGTTTATCGAGACCTGATATGATCCTGAGCAATGTCGTTTTTCCACACCCGGAAGGGCCTATAAAGCATACAAACTCCTTGTCATCGACTTCCAGATTGACATTGTCCAGTGCAAGCGTGGAGCTATCACCATCTTTTATGAACTTGCGGGAGACATTACTTACTTTTACCCTTCCCATTTATATCACGACCCCTTTACGCCATCTAAGGAGCTTACCATCGATATAATAACGCAGCAACCGGTCAATGAACAAACCAAGGAAACCAAGTATTAACATGTAAACAAGTACAAAGTCCATGTTGTGCAGATAATAATGATGCCATATCTTGTAGCCAAGCCCGTTTCTGCTCACACCGAACATTTCTGCGGCAACGAGACACATCCAGCCAACTCCCATGGCTATCCTGATACCTGCGGCAATTGAAGGAAGTGCATAAGGAAGAGCCACATACCGGATCAATTCGCGGTCAGTGTTACAACCCAACACCTTTGCAGCTTCCACATAAACACGGGAGACGCTCTTAAAACCTGTAAAAGTGTTTATTATAATTGGAAAGACAGCACCGATAAATATTAAAAAACCTGCTGCAAGAGGATTCAGACCAATCCATATGATCGCGAAGGGAATCCAGGCAAGTGGGGGAATAGGACGAATTATCTCTATCAGAGGATCAACTATACGATCGATCATGCGGAACCAACCCATGATCATACCTACAGGAATACCAATGATCAGTGCAGAAAGCATGCCGATCCAGAAATGCATAAGACTGTAAAGGAGGTCTACAAGTAAAACCGGAAGTTGATAATCCAGGCCAAGGATAGTTAATTTTGCATCTTTTGCCATGATTTCCAGAAATGCAAAGGTCACATCTGTAAAACTTGGAAGGTAAAATTTATTCCCCACAATGTAAACAGCTAGGAGTTGCCAGAGAATGACTGCAGAAATTATAGATACTATTTCCACACTTTTTTCACTCAGGGACTGAAGATGTTTTTTTATCATGATTCCTCCGGTTAGTGGAGATAAAGAACTCCGGACAGAGAATAGAAATGCCTACTTATTATTTAAATTAGTATCAAAAAAAAAAGAAAAATTATTGATCAAGAGCTTCATAGAAGCTCAGATCGAATATGTCATCCTGTGTAAGAGGAGTGCTGATATATCCCAGTTCATACTGCACCTGTGCATAGTCCACAGTGGAGTTGATTATGAGATTTGGATCTGCAACCCATGTACCATCCCATTCATTGAGTGACTGCTTTACCAGTTCTACATCCCAATCCTGGTCATCAGCATATATCTGTGCTGCTTCGTCCAGATTATCGGAATTGTATTCGGTTGCACGTGCATGGGTTTCTACGATCTGCTGAACTATGTCAGGATGTTCACGTATAAGTTCACCACTTACTGCAACAACACAACATGCATGATCCTGAAGCATTTCACCGGATGATACAACTGACCTGCCCGTACCTTCACTTTCGATCATTGATGGTGCCGGATGTGGAAGGAAAACTGCGTCAACCTGTCCTGCAGAGATCGCTGTCATTGCATCCCCGGGACTCATACCAAGGATCTCGACATCTTCTTCAGGGTCAATACCGTTCTCTTTCAACCAGTTCTTAAGCAGAGTATCCTGAATTGTTCCTGGAGGGAATGTTGCTATTTTAAGCCCTCTGAGGTCTTCAGGGCTTTCATAAGGAAGCTCAGTGCGAAGAACAATATCTGAACCCTGTATCTGGACTGCAGCTACGATCTTTGCATCCAGACCACTTGCAAGAGCTGAAATGACAGGTGCTGCACCGACATATGCAACATCGATATCTCCTGCAAGCATGGACTGCATTTCAGGTGCCCCGGTAGGGAAGAGTTTGTCATCAATCTCCACTATTCCGTAGGGTTCAAGATCTTCAGCCCACCATCCTTTGTCCCTTGCAGTGATATATGCAATCTGATGGGTGCTTGGCTGATAACCAAAAGTGAGTTCTGTGATTGTTTCTGCCTGTTCTCCGTCCTGCTCTGCTGTCTGTTCAGTACATCCGGAGATGAATACTGCTGCTACCAGAGCAAAAACAAAAAATAAAGTGGAAGTTAATTTGATTGTCTGTTTGTAATTCACATTACCACCTTGAGTAATATATAGATAATTTAAAGGCACGATTCAATATATTATATATATTTCTACATTTAGGAGATGCGATGGCCTAAAAGTATTAATTGAAGGGATACCTTTACCTTAATAGGGCATTACGAAGTACAGGCGTGTGTGGATATGAGTGCTGCTGATAAAATAATAGATGCTGTTTTTGAATCTGACGAGAGTTTCAGGAAGATCCTTTCCAATACGATAAAAGAAGAACTGAATATGAATATGGCAGTGTTTGCTGAGAATGCAGGCATTCCTGCCAGTACTCTTTACAAAATTATGTCTGGGAAGCGGGAACCCAATGTCAAAACTTTGAGACAGATAATAAAAACAGTAAAGAGACTGGAAGGTTCAGAAAAAGGTGAGTTCATTGCTGTTATTGCTGCCAGGCCAGTGCTTGACAATATCAGTGAAACTAAGAGAAAGATATGTGGAAGTCTTTGTACGATCAGGGAATACTCAGCAACCTCCATGGAAGAGGCCATAATCGCTGCAGTTCGTGCTGAAAGAGATGGAGCGAAAGCTCTGGTCTGTGCACCAATAGTGAGCCCCACAGTTGAGAAAATACTGAGAATACCTGTTGCCACGATAATGCCAAAGAACAGTCTTTTAGAAGCTATAGAGCTTGTGGCAAAAAAAATAAGTTAAGAATAAGATAAAAAGAGTTATCGGAGGTTTCCGATCAACTCTTTTACTGCTTCAATTGCTTCAGCTGCTTTTGCCTGTGCTATTTCTACCGTCCATCCACCTGCGGTGAAAAGGTAAGCTGCTCCTCCCACTGCTGCAAGTGCGATCGCTCCAAGCACGTAGAATACAGTACCGGATTTCTCGAACACTTCATAGGTGGTGGTAAGGCCACCAACTTTCACCTCATATGTTCCAGGCTCTTCCTCTACATGAGTAAATTCAATTGTAGTAGAATTACCAACAGAGAGACTAACAAGCTGTGAATCAACGACTACATCATCGATCTTAAGGTCCACAGTGTAATCGCCTGTTGCAGTACCTGTGTTGGCAACATCGACGCTGATCGTAGCTTCTTTACCCTGCTTTATTTCAAGAGGAGAGATTTCCAGATTACTGAACTCAAAATTAGCTGCAAGTTCAGTGACCTTCAGATCAAGTTCTGCCTCAAGAAGACCTGATTTAGTAGCAATCAGCTTGTGAGTACCGGCCTCAGTAGCAGTATATGTTATAGTACCATCACTGTCAGTTGTACCAAGAGACTTGCCATCAAATGTGACTGATGCTCCGGAAACAGAATCTCCTCCGATGGCTTTCAGAACAAAAATGGTCATAGATGTGCCTTCGTAAACCTCATCCGGTGAGACTTCTATACTCATCTTCTTGGTCTCATCGTCAGCATCTATAACTTCAAGGTCTTCTGAACCAGAGGCATATCCATCTTTTTCAGCTGTAATCTCAAGTTTGCCTGCTTCTGTAGCAGTATAATCAATTTCACCATCACTACCAGTTGTTCCGATAGTTGTGCCTTCTACCTTAACAGTAGCATCACCAATTGATGCGCCACGTGCAGTTACGGTGATAGTTATTTCGTCCCCTTCTGTGATGGTGGAAGCGCTCAGATCAATGTCCAGTGTCTGGGAAGCTGCAGTTGTTACTTCAACGTATGGATAATACCTGAGGGTGCTTGAGTCTGCTACCTTTATACCCACATCACCCATCAATTCGATTTCCTTGTCCTTTGTAAGGGAAATAGCATCCTCATTACTCATCTCGATCGAGGTATCACTGAAGCTGTCTACTTCCATTTCACCATAGTTATCGCCGCTTTCAAGGGTAATGTAATCCTCTGAAATCTGGAAGATACCTTCAACAAAAACAGCATTGCTTTCACTACCTCTGAAAACCTCGTTAAAGTGGATTATAATAAGAGCCACATCATCTGAGTCGCCAAGGTCTGTCTCATAGACATAATCCGCATCTGAAGATACAATGCCAGAGTCTACTTCGTCCCCGTCCTGATACAATTCAACGAGTACACGTTCACCGTTCGTATCGACTTCTATTATATCAAGAGTGTAGCCTTCTTCAAGAATCAGTGATGAGCCTGAGTAGACTGAAACTTTTTCATCCTCATCCATCAGGACCTTGGATAATTGACCATCGGAAATGAGACTTACATCATCCACACCATCGACATCTGTATCGGCATTATAGCCTGCGAAATACTTCTCAGCCATGAAACCTATAACGTTGAACTCACCCCAGTCGGAATGTTCGAATTCAACGGATTTGGCAGTGCTTGTGTATTCGAGAGCTCCTGAAGGTATTTTCCTGTCATCAATGGAGGTTAGCTCAAGGGTTTCTGTCTGGATTCCTTCATCAATATCGTAATAGAAACCTTCAAAGTTCAATGGTGTCCATGTAAGTTGGTCATCGTCTTCTGCAACAGTACCACGGAGTTCATATGTGCCAGGGTCTGACATGTCCACATATGGAGCGAATCTGAGGTCATCGTTGTCAGCTACTATGAGCTTTATCTTGCCCATTAGAGTGATCGACTTTCCTTTGGAAAGGGAAACTGTTCCATCATTTTCCATTTCGATCAGGTCATCGCTGATGGATGTTATCTCCATTTCACCATAACTTTCCCCATCATCAAGTTCAAGGTAATTATCAGATATCTGGAAGATACCTTCAACAAAAACAGCACTCGTTTCCTGACCACTGAATACTTCATCGAAGTGAATAGCAAGTATTACAACATCATCAGCATCGCCGAGATCATCTTTATAGACGTAATCACTTCCACCGGCAACTACGTCGCTGTCCAGCTCATCACCATCTTTTGTAAGGGTGACGTATACACTGTTACCATTCACATCAACTTCAACGATATTGAGCTCGTAACCGTCTTCCAGAGTGAGTGATGAACCAGCATATGCAGACTCCTTCTCGTCGTCATCTATAAGGATCTTTGATAACTGACCGGCAGACATCATGCTTACTTCTTCAGCACCATCAATTGTTGTGTTATCAATGTACCCTGCAAAGTATTTCTCTGCCATGAAACCTATGATCTGATATGAACCCCAGCCACTGTGCTCGAAATCTGTTTCAACCGGTCTTGTCTGGTAGAGAATATCCCCATCACCTAGTGATCGGTCAATATTATAGATCGTCATGTTCTCAGAACTAAGACCGGATTCAAGATCATAGAAGAAACCTGAGAAACTTTTTGCATCCCAGATATATTTATCTTCAGACTGGTCAGCGTTCTCATCCCAGATCCTATCACCTGTTAAATAAGTCTGTGAATATGTGCTTGTTGTGTTTGTAACATCTGTAGTATTAATGTTACCTGAATCATCAACTGTATGGAGTTTTATAGTGTAACTGGTGCTTGCACTCAGGTTGCTTGCTGTTGTATAGTACTCATCGGATACATTTTCAATAAAGACATTATTTATGTAAACCATACTGTAATCAAAATCAGAATCTGTTGGGTTGGTCCATGTCCACTTTATCCAGTTGCTTCCTTTATCATCCACTTCCAGAGAAGTTACGCTTCCTGGAGCAGTTGTGTCAGGTCCACTTGGAGTATCAGTTGTAGCTGTGTCATTTGTCCAGTCACCAATGTTACTTGAAGTATCGAAAGTTCTAACACCTATCTCATATGCGGTGCTTGAACTGAGACTTGTAGCATTGTAAGAAGTATCGCCACTGGAAAGGTTTGTTTGATAGACACCATCAAGATAGATCATAACACCATCAAAGTCAGAATCTCCGGGGTTGGTCCAGCTCCACTCAATCCAGGTTTCACCTGTTGAATCACTAAGGGAAGTCACAGGTCCGGGAGCAGTTGTATCAACCGATGAAGAAGTTACTACTGAATTATTTGTCCAGTCACCAATATTACCTATAATATCTACTGTCCTAACTCCAATTTCATAAGAAGTGGTTTCACTAAGGCCAGTAGCATTATAGGAAGAACTTCCACTTGACAGAATTGTTTGCTGGACACCATCAAGATAAATTATTGTACCATTAAAATCAGAATCTCCAGGATTGGTCCAACTCCAATCGATCCAGGTTACACCTGCTGAACCACTAAGAGATGTTACTGGTCCAGGAGCAGTTGTATCGACTGCTGCATTGGTTGTTGCGGAATCATTAGCCCAGGAACTTGGGTCACTCTCATCTGTGAAATTGGTCGTAATAGTACTAATCTCATACAATGTTGATGCAGAAAGACTTGTAGCGTTATAAGAGGTAGTTGTATTTGGTAACGTGGCCACCGGACTACCATCTAAATAAACAAGAATTTCATTGAAATCAGCATCAACTGGATTTGTCCAACTCCATTCGATCCAACTATCACCTGTCGAACTTTCAGCAAGACCAGTCACAGGACCTGGCAATCCCAATGCCAATCCTGTGAGCATAATTAGGATTGATCCAAATAAAATGAATTTGAGTTTATTTCTCATTCTAAAACTTCCTTGTTAAATCTCAATACCGTAAACTATATGACCTAATCTTAATCCCCCAATTGTAGATAACCTTTCCGATTTATCGTCAGGTTTTGCCCGTTGCGGCAACTAATGACAGTACCAACTTCCTGACCAACTACTTCCCCTATAACATTTAAATAACATGCGCTTTGCGCAGATTCAAGCATTTCAGGCGAAACTGTGAAAAGAAGCTCGAAATCCCCGCCTGTATAAAGCGCGAAATCGATCAGAATATCAGGATCAGATGTAATGAATTCTGAGACCTCAGGCTGTATCGGAAGAGCATCTTCTTCTATCAGGAAACCTACACCATTGAGGTCTGCAAGATCATGCAGGGACATGGCAAGGCCGTCACTTGTGTCCATCATGCATGTTACAGCACCTGAACGTGCCAGCTCCATTGCATCCATTACACGTGGGATCGGTGTGAGTAATTTATTGAGAAGATTATCAGGAATATCTATGCTTTTTTCTATGCCATGAAGCGCTGCACCGGCAGAACCTGCAAAACCTGTGACACAGACCTTGTCACCTACTCTGGCACCTTTTCGGGTCAGAAGTTCGGATTTTTTGACCTTTCCTAGTGCTGTGCCAGTAATTGTCAGTTCGTCATGGGTGTCAATATCCCCACCAATAACAGAAGTGCCACAGAATTTGGCACAATCATCCATTCCCTTTGAAATACCTTCAACAAAAGCGATGTCAGTATCTTTGGAAAAACCCATGGCCGAAAGAAAACCTATAGGACGTGCACCCATTGATGCCACATCACTGAAATTTACAGCAGCCGACATCCAGCCGATCTGCCAGGGAGTCATCTGAAGAGGAAAATCTGTTTTTCGGTGCAGCATATCGGTTGTTATCACCATATACTCATCTTCAGAAATATTGATAACCGCACAATCATCAGTTCCTGATCCGATGCGAACATCAGGATTACAACCAACATTAAAAATACCGGATAAACGCTTTATCAGTGAACGTTCACCAATCTCAGATACAGGAGTAGAGCCAGTCATATTTTACCTGCTATTTTGATGTGACTATATATAATTACTCAAAGTGAAGGATATACTACAATTTAATAAACTAATAGAACCGGTTCTTAATAAATAAATTTTGCTGATGTGTAAACATCAACAACTGGTACTGAAGCAGAATAGGGCATCATCTGCGAATTCTTTTTCTCAGCACAACAAAAGTTCCTCCAAGAACAGCAACGACGATAACCAATGGAAGAAGATATCCCACAAGTACTATCAATGCATTTACCATTGAGATAAATCCATTTACAGATTCTGATATCGCATCCCTGATGCCCCATGAACGTGTAATTGGCGTGGGTTCTGTGACACGTATATTGATTGTTGAGAACTCTATCCGGTCTTCAAGGTAGTTCAGCCTTCCTGTAAGACTCTCTATCTCACCACGCACCCTTTCAAGCTCTTTTTCCACACTCAGAACATCTTCAACCGTTACAGTCATGTTGAGTATTTCCTGAAGACGTGTTTCCTGCCTTTCGAGGTTGTCCAAGCGGGCAGTTACATCGATATACTCTTCCGTGACATCCTGAGCACTTACACTCTTAGAGGTAACTTCACCCAGGGCTTCAACATTCCCAAGGAATGAAGTATACTCGGATTCCGGAATCCTGACTGTAATATAGCCCTCTTTGCGTGTACTCGAATCATAATATGAATCATATACAGAGGAACTTGCAACATAGCCACCCGAAGCCACTGCAATCTTTGAGACCTCATCCATGACTGCCGCAGCATCATCGACCTTTATTGTCATGTCAACGGTTGTTATCGTCTTGCGATCAACCGAAACTGTAGAAGCTCCGCCATAATCCGCTTCTGTAGAAACCATATTTCCTGCAGAAGAGTCATCATAGTATTCCGTAGTAACAATATCTGCAGATTGCGAATAAGTTTCTTCCCTGACAGCCATGCATCCTGAGACCAGGGTGGCCACAAGTAAAAGAATAATTACTGTAAAGCTATATTTCATTTTCATTTAATCACTCAAACCTGATTTGATCATGATTAAATGAAGGACCGGGAAGTATTAAAAAATTGTTTAAACTTCAAACTGATTCGAAGTTAACCTTTTCGTTGCCTTTCTCTCTGCTCCTTACATATATATTGTCCAGGAACTCATGAGCAATAGGGGCAAGTTCAAGAAGCTCATCCCTGCTTAATGGCTTTATATCCCTGAGGGATTCCAACATTGCATTTTCAGCAAAACCCTGCTGAAGAACATAAACAGGTTCACGACTACCTGTAAGTTCATTAATTGACCTTGCAATTTCTGAGACCTCATCGGAACTTCCCATGAAATCCCTGATGATGGTTGTTCTCAGTTCGAGTTCAACATTCTTTTCCAGAACGATAATAATGGATTCACACACTTTTTCAATCACAATTTGCGGGTCAATGTGAATGTCGGAATAATCCTTGCATCCGATTGCCTTTGCATACTTTTCCACATCATTCAGTGGAGCCTTGACATCGATGAAGAACTTGTCCACAAGCCTTTTTTCTATAAGTTCGGCCATTACGTGAGGATAATAGCCATTGGTATGAATACCTACAAGCAGGCCATTCTTTTTTGCAAACCCTGCAAGGTGCATCACAGCTTCCTTCTGCATCAAAGGTTCACCACCTGAGAAAACCACACTGCTCACAAAGGCTCGGGACTTCTTTATCTCTGCTTCAAGTACTGAAGTACCTACCAGATTAGAGTCAAAAAGAAGCGCATGGTTCTGGCAATAAGGACACCTGTAAGGGCAACCACGTAAAAAGAAGACGATTGACACTTTTCCGTGCCAATCTACTGTTGATATGGGAACAGTATTCCCATAGTTTACTTTCATACTTATCAGATCATGTCTGAGGAGCTGTAGCGCATCCTGTCTGCAAGTTCCTGCCTCTTACCATTGTTCCATCCACCGACAGCCTGCACATATCCGGTTACCCTGGACATCTGCTCCACGTGTGAAGAGCCACAGTTATTACATGCTTCCTTCAGGCCGGACATCATATGGAAGTCATCAAGGCATATGGTCATGTCCTTGGTGAAGGCAAAGTAACCTATCTGGGTGTTCTTTGCAATGTTCATTGCGAACTCCTTAAGACCCTTTGCATCAGGGGCACCTTCACCCATCCAGATATGACAGATGTTTCCTCCGTCAACGATAGGGAAGAACACATGCTCAATGTTCATCCTGTCGATCAGCGATATGTTGGCACCTGGTGGTACATGAGTACCATTGGTGTAGTAGACAGGCAGATCAGTGGTCTTTCTGAGGTTCGCAAGAGCGGCTTCCTTGTCACCCTTCACAACTTCAAGTACACAATCCCTGTATTCCTCATGAAGCATGTCGGACACGGAGAATCTCTGACCTGTGGTTTCAGCAGGAGTACGTGCAAGGGCTATTTCCAGACCGTGTTTCTGGCTGAGCTCATTGGCATACATCTCCATCTCAGTCATCACCCTGATGGCGAATTTGAATGAGTTCTTAGACTCATGCAGCTGGGAACCTGTATGATACTGCACCATTTCATTGATGCCTATAACACCTATTGTACAGACAAGTGCATCAATATCAACTGCAACAGCACCCTTTTCACCTGTTATAGGATCTTTTGGCCTCTGTGTTGCAAAAGGCATCCTGTTATTCTCAATGATATTGTCCATCCAGCTACGCTTTGTCTTGAAAAGACCTATACACTGATCCATGAGATTCTTGAGGTCTGCAAACAGGGCAGAATCGTCCCCGTTAGCCCTATATGCTGCCCTTGGGCAGTTAAGAGACACGACCTGCCAGGAACCCATTGAGAAATGCTTCCCGTCCTTGAACATGAGCTTATCATCAAAACTGTCATCTGCATCAGCATTTGCTGAGAACTGGTATGCACAGCATTGATAGCAGGATATGCCTTCGCCTGAACCTCGGTATTCAGGTAGCTGGTTATCGAAATACGGAGTGCCGAACTTTGCTGCAAGTTCAAAGGTCATGTCATAGAGTGCCTCATAACCCGGCAAATCAGGATGTGCCTTGTTGAAGAATTCATCCTCCTGCATGAAGTCAGGTTCGATGGATATTTCAGGCTTAGGGAAATTGAAAGGTTTGCCCCAATTATCACCTTCAATCATTACATCCATAAGTGCCTGGAAGGAAAGACGTACTTCGCGCTCGAACTCGCTGTAGGTGCGCTTCTGTGTGCCATTGGTACCATCATGTACACGTCCCTTGTAAACAGCTGGCTTATCCTTCCAGAGTTTTGGTACACCCGGAGACAGCTGAACGGAGGAGAACACGACCTGTCCACCACGGGCTACCATCATCTGGGTCATCTCATACACGAACATCTGCATGAGCTGTTTAATATCATTGTAACTCTTGCCCTCAAGATATGGAGCAAGGAATGTCAGGAAATTATAGAATCCCTGCCCACCTGCGAAGTTGGTCTGTGCACTTCCCAGAGCCTTGACTGCATGGAGTATAGCCACCTCTGCCTTCATTGCAGGGCCGGCGACGCTTGCCTTGGCACCTGAGCCGTCTGGCATGAGACCATAATAGAAGAAATACCTGAGATCCCAGTCCTGGCAGAATGCCCGGGTGCCTAGATACTCAAGGTCATGAATGTGAATATCACCGTTAAGATGCATGTCAGCAAGCTTTGTAGGCAGAAGAAGTAAGTATTGTTCCTTGGAGATCTTGTCAGCCTTCTTCTTATGGGATGTCTCAGCATTTTCCTGGAGGTTTGCGTTGTCATTTGCCTCGAAACCACTTCCGAGGTCAATCTCACAGGCATCATATACAGGAGTACCTATCCTCGTGGAAACATTTCTCCATTCAACATGGCCCCTCTGAAGCAGTTCCATGTTCACGATCTCTCTTATAAGCGGACCTGAAAGGAACTTAAGGTCAAGGCTTCTGATGAGACGCTCTACTTCTTTTGCAATGTTATGAGCCTCATCCTTTTCGATGCCAGGTTTGCCATGGAACCTCTCAGCAAGCTTTGTCTCCTTCAGCAACTGATTGACAATTACACTGCGGTCCCAATCAACCATGTGTCCTGCTGTGGTGCGCACCTTTGGCATTATAGAGATATCATGGCCATCGAGTGTCTTCTGTATAGCATGCTGTTTTGTTAATGGTGTCATACTGATATCTGTCCTCTCATCTTCCTCTGCGTGAACCTGCATGTCAGTTCCCAAGTCTGACCTGTCAAGTCCTGTCTTTTCCTTTTTAGTAGCACATACGTCCATCATTCCACCTCAATTTGATTGCACTTAGAGTATTCTACCCAGGACTTCCAGATTCACTTCAGGACCGTTGAACAGTTCTTTATGTGTTAAAAATTCATCGCCGATCTGGAGTACCGGGGCAGTCATGGTGAAAACACCATTGAATTTAAGTTCGGTCAAAGCTTCAGGAGTAGACATATCTGCAGTTGTGAAAGCAACTTCCTTTGCCGTAAGTACCTTCTTCAGTTGCTCGCATTTCGGGCAAGTCTTTGTTGTATATATAACCACTTCAACCATTTTCTCGCGTCCCTTCATAGTATATAATTAATTTATTATATTAGTACCATTCTGGAGAGGAACAACAATGCCATATGATAAAAGCATAATCAAGCGGCATTGTCATAATAATCACCTTGTTTTCCAGAAGGTAAATTATACAAATGCCATATAGCTTAATAATGGTTTTTCAAACATCGTTTGAATATACAATCGAGAATATTAGACCATGTCTGAAACATATGTGATAACACACATGATAACTAATTAGTACCATATGTGATTATAACTCATATGAAAGAAACTGAATTAAAATTTACCCACAATACAAGCAAACAAAAAGTACACAAAGAAAAGTACGATCCTACTGCCAAAAGATGTATATTATAAACCCTATATAGCACATAATCCAATCAAGAGGTGTACAAGATAACTGAAAAACTAAGCTCCGGCTGCAAGCCTATTGACGAACTTCTGGGAGGAGGATTTGAGGCTGGCGTTGTGACACAAATATACGGAGAAGCCGGGAGCGGGAAGACCAATCTCTGCCTTCAGCTTGCAGTAGAATGTGTTAAAAATGGGAAAAAGGTCATCTATATAGATACTGAAGCGATCTCCCCTGACAGATTCAAGCAAATAGCCGGAGAGAATGCAAAAGACATTGCACAGCAAATAATCATCTTTGAACCTCATAATTTTGAAGAACAGTATGCTGCGGTAATGGAAATAGAGAAACTCATCTCAGACAGGATCGGCCTTATAATAATAGATTCTGCAACTTCTTTTTACAGATTAGAGCTTGACCAGGAAGAATCAAGCATAAGGACCAGAAGAGAACTGGCAAACCAGATAGGTTTTGTACACGGCATTGCGCGCAAACACAGGATCGTGGCCGTTATGACCAATCAGGTCTACAGTGATATATCAACAGGCAACGTGAGACCCATAGGTGGCAGTGGCATAGAGCACATATCAAAAACCATCATTCAGCTTGAAAAAACAGGAGATGGCAAAAGACGTGCAAAACTATGGAAACACCGCTCACTTCCAGAAGGCAGAACCTGTGAGTTTACCATCACCGGCGAAGGCGTAAGATAAAAATATTCAGGCTCTTGCTATTGTAATAAAACCCGTGTGCCCCACTTTTGAAGTAGATGGTCGCGTACCCCTTGATGAAAAGGATATCTCACGTTCTGAGCATTCAAAGGTCATCACCTCATAGAAATTTGCAGCTTCAATTGCATCACGTATCTCTTTTGTCTGTTCAAAGAACGGAGAATATGTAGCAAGGAAACCCCCGGGATACAGTACATTCCTTACATATGGAATTACATCTTTTGAATTCTGAGTATCAAGAGTTATGACATCGAATTTCTCATCGAGGTTCTTTATCTCTTCAACGATGTCACCACAGCGTAGTTCTACATTATCCAGGCCGGCATTTTCAACATTCTTACGGGCAACCCCTACGAAGTCATCCCTTACCTCATAGGTTACAACGCGTTTTGCAATTGAACCAAGATACATTGTGAGTATACCAGAACCTGTGCCTGCATCCAGAACAACATCGTCCTTATTGAGTCCTGTATAGGCAATTATCATACCTATGTCTTTGGGCATCATTGGGGCGCCTGTTCTTTTTGCATGACGGAAAAAATCGGGCATCTTAGGACGCTGAATGGTGAACTCCTGGCCTTTGTGTGACACCACAATATCACCAGGGACCTTGTCCGCTAGAGAGGACAGTTCGATTATACCGAAATCCGTGTGTAGTTGATCATCGGATACTTTTACGATGAACTCTCTGACCTTATCCCTGTGGGAGGTCTTCAACAAAACCAATTCACCAGTTAACATTATTTTACACCTGTAGGACGTTTTTTTGAGACATACCGATTAGAAGGAATTGTAACGATATCCCTTGTTATAGAATGTTTATTCATGGAGAGATGAGACATCATTTCCTCGAATTCCGTGCGGTAGGCATCTGCAAGTGACCCTGCATATTCAACCCCTTCCCATGTCAGCACATATTCATAACTCTGCCGGAACCTTCCATCCTTTTCATAGTAACGCAGGTCCTCATCAACAATACCCATGGCAACGAGCACCTGTATGTCCTCAAAGACCTTCTCACAGTAGGGGAAACCGTACCTTTCATGGAAGGAATAATCGAAAAGGTTCCTGAGTTTGGGAAACGTGCCCAGCCCACGAATGGTGCGGTACAGCCAGGTGATATGCCGAAGACGCGGAATTGATATAAAATCCGGTTTTTCATCTACGAAAAGACTGTGTACGGCATAGAATAACAGAATTATGCCCTCTATGGGCAGATACTGGTCTTCGCGGGTGAAATTAAGGAGGCGGGGAGAAAGATCATCGACAACCCTGTGCAACTCCGAAAGCACAGCAACCGAATCCTTATCTGTGACCACGTCAGGATGAGAAAACGCAGTGAGTGACAACTGTCGGGATATTGCCCGTACCAGACCGTTGGCAAGCGCCGATTCATCGTAGAAGAAACCATCCTCCTGATCCATTGCAACACGCATGCTCTTGGGAACACCTGAGGCTACCGTAAGGTCAACAAGGACATCCCCCAGTTCCCGGGCAAGTCTGGCCTCAAGTCTTTTTGTGGCTACACCATGCCGTGCAATTGTTGAGAGAGCCATCCTTGTGGAAGGCCGGATTATCTTCTGGCTAAGTCTGGCAACCGGAACATATAACCGGCCATCACGCAGGTCATTCAGTAACTTAAGAGACTTTTCAGATGCATTTGACCTTATGAAATTGAGCAGGTCAATGTCATTGTACTCTGTGAAGAAGCGAACGATCTCATTCTTCGCAGCTTCTGTTCCCGACCCATCTTTGAAATACTCAAGTGCATCCTCAAGTGCATAGAGCAACATCACCCGGGCAGCCTGGGTCTTAGGATTATGAATGATAGCAGTATAATGATGGGCGCGGGATATCAGAAGGGATTCGGCAGCCGTGAGGGCCATGTCACTTCCGTAACCTGAACCATCCGAGCTTCCCAGCACAACAGTTCCATTCTTGATGATGAGGCTGCCTATTATCTGGTCAACGTCTATGAGTCCGAATGAAACACCCGTATGATAGGAATCACGCAGAAGGAAATCTATCCTGTCAGCATCCACGTCACCTGCAATTATCTGGGCAAGGTACGGTTTTGAAATGGATTGTGCATCACCTGTAGCCATCCTTGATATTTCATCAAAGAAGTCGAAAGGGTCTGTGTCAAACTCGGACTCCACATACCTTGCAATATAATTATCCTGTGGCAGTATCCTGGAAATAATATCTTTTGAGAAAGCCTCGTGTTTTATGAACTTCTTCCCTTCAATCACCGGCTGTAACTGAGGATTACGCTTCAGCACATTCTCAACCGCATGAGAAAAAGCAGAATGGCCCACATCATGCAGGAGACCTGCAACCCTTATCTTGCGTATGTCCTCGCCTTCAAGTGACAGGGACTGACCGATAACCGATGCCATGTGCATGGTTCCGATACTATGCTCAAAACGAGTATGATTGGCACCCGGATATACATGATCGACTAACCCCAGTTGCTGGATGTTACGCAGACGCTGTACGTGCCTGGTGCTCAGGAGCATCTGCTCGAACTCATCAAGGATGATGGTCTTGTGAACAGGATCATGGATTATCAGGGGTTTTTGCATTGGCTGATATTATGAGGAGGGAGTATATAAATGAAAGGCAAATAGGCCCCCATAGAGTAAATAGGACGTACTAATTGCATTTCTACCAGGCCTTTAGCCACCCAGCATGACTGTGATTGCCGCGATCATCATGCCAATAACAGCAGTGATGAAGCCTGACCTGAGCCTCTCAAACAGGTCTTTCTCATAGGTCCTGTAGTACCCTATCACGAAAAGTAGAGATATGCCCAGCCAGTTGGATATAGTAAGGGCAAAGTACATATCTTCAATTAAGAAGAACGGAAGGATGACTGTCAGTCCTGCGACCGTGGAAACAAGAGTTGTACCAAGAATTATATTGAGTATATCTCCGGCAGAGACTGCCTCTTTTTTCCCGGCTGCTGCGAGATGTACTACCAGATCACCATATAATTTCTGCCTTTTATCTGCAGCTATGTTGCTCAGGATAGTGTTGCCAAGTTGTTCGCCTATCAGGGATATTGCAGCATCCTTTTCCCGCTTTGACCTGCACATATCAATTATATCATTCTCCATCCGTAGATTGTACTTCCGCTCCCATACATAGAAAGAGCCATCTGCGATTCCCCAGGCGACACAGCAGAAAAGCGCAGAATATACAAGAGGAAAATGTGAGGCATCCGATGTGGCAATATAGGTCCTTAGAACGCTTGTGAAGGTCATTGCAAGTATTACTGCATAAATAGCCTCGGCCCCAACCCAGTACCTGCCAATGTAATCTGAAAGACCCATGTCCACTTCAAGTAGCTGATTGATATTAAGGATATTCGGTTAATTTCTCTATTCGAATGTTGCACCTTATGTAGCATAATAATGAACTTACCAGAGATCTGTTAAACTTCATCTTCGCCATGACCTACGACTAACCCACCAACCTTCACATTTTTATCCCAGTCCATACCTTTAAAAGAGCAGATAGCATGAGAACCATAGACTGGAATAATGAATCAGCTTCAATCGTAATGATAGACCAGACACTCCTGCCAATGGAGTACAAGGTCATTGAATGTAAAACACTTGCCTCATTATGTGAGGCTATCAAGTCCCTGCGCGTGCGGGGTGCTCCTGCGCTTGGAGCTGCCGGTGCCTATGGTATCGCACTTGCCGCAACACTTAGCAGTGCCAGCAACATGGATGCACTCACAAAGGACCTGCAAATAGCTGCAAAGACCATCAAGGCAACACGTCCCACTGCTGTAAACCTGGCATGGGGTGTTGACAGGACAATAGACGCGATCTCGGATGCATATGACCTAGATGGTATCAAGGATGTGGTACTGTCCGAAGCAAAGAATATCGCTGACGAGGACGTGGCAACCAACAAGAAACTTGGAAAACACGGAGCAAAGTTGCTGGAAGACGGAGATACCGTCATGACTCACTGCAATGCAGGCAGAATGGCATGTGTTGACTGGGGAACGGCACTTGGAGTTATTCGCTCTGCTATCGAGGCAGGCAAAGAGATTAAAGTCATTTCCTGTGAGACAAGACCGCTCAACCAGGGCGGCAGGATAACAACCTGGGAACTCATGCAGGACAATATAGATGTGACACTTATCACCGATTCAATGTCAGGACATGTTATGAGCAAGGGCATGGTTGACAAAGTGATCGTAGGTGCGGACAGGATTACCGGAGATGCAGTCTTCAATAAGATAGGGACCTACACACACTCCGTGCTTGCAAGGGAACATGAGATCCCATTCTTTGTTGCGGCCCCCATATCCACCTTTGACCCGAATAACTGGGAAGACACTGTTACCATCGAAGAGAGAGATGCCAATGAGCTGCGTTTCTTCAAGGATGTACAGATAGCACCTGCAGATGTAAAGGTGTACAACCCTGCATTCGATGCCACACCAATGGAAAATGTGACCGCTGTCATCACAGAGAAGGGAGTATTCTATCCGCCATTCCTGCTGGACGAACTCCTCGCATGAGGCACAGTCTTTTAAACCATTAATTACATGGAAGGGACAAATAAATTAATAATAACCAATAATATCTAGTTAATAACGGATATAAACACTAAATACGGAGATAAAAATGTCAAAGAAGAAATCCAGCGGTAACGGTTTGATGTCATCTGCCGGTCTTATGCGCTATTATGAAGCTGACAAAAAAGCAATACACATTAACCCGAAAACCGTGATCACTATCGGCATAGTTATCGGAATTGCTATCCTTATACTTGATGCAAACTTTGGAATGTGGCCATTAGCATAAGCCATATTCTAATAATTCTTTTTTTTAAATAAAATAGTAAACTATCAGGAACGCATTTCCTTGATAGCGGAGCATATCCTTCTGGAAAGATGGGTCTTTGTTGCAGTATTATCAATAAGCACCCTTCCACTTTTTTCCCACCAGCTGCGAGGATAAGCCTTGTCTGCCTCAACCTCAGGATTAAGTCCCAGTTTCTTTGCCGCGAGATTGATCTCATTGAGAGTTGGGGATTCCACTGATGACTTTCTGGAGATTATACGTCCATCACTTCTTGATTTTGTTTTATCTATGTACGCAGGCCATATGACCAGTTTACCTCTGTCTTTCATCAACATGGATTTAACAATACAACTCATTGAATTTAAATTTGCCCTGATAAGTACCGGAGAAACGAATATGGCGGATAAGACTTAAGTATACAGAATACTGCCTAGTACGCATGATAGACACCACCAGAGAGATTAAAGTTGAGAATGAAGTTGAGGACTTTATCCGTAATTCAAATAAGGACTACCGCCTGTGTACTACCTGTGGCGGACCTGCCATTGTTTCTGCAGACATGAGTGTGCCCAAGGATTCAGACATAAAACTGAAGATAGGAGATAATACTTTGCACGTATCCAAGGTACAGGCAAGATATATCAGGCAGGTCGAGATGAGAATGCTGCTTGGATACCTCAACTATTGTAAAAGAAATGGACTTGAAGAGTGCTAATACTCTTCATCCAGTGATTCATTTATATTCCTCAGCACCTCTGCAACGAGCATCTGGACCTCTGTGGCATGTCCTTCAGGAACATCACTTCCCTCAGTGTCCATGAGTTTTTTGATGTCATTCACCATCTGATGGATCATCGACAGCATCTCTTCCTGCGTGATCAGACCTGCATAATATGCATAAAAAAATGTAGTGCCACTGCGTTGTACCTTTTTCTTGAAAGATGACCTGGCATTTGAGACTTCCTGCCTTGAATAAGACTCATCCATAAACGGAACAAGCTCCGGCAGGTTCTCACCTATCCACGTCATTTCAGACTGGTTGGAGAGATTCTTAAAATCCGCACACATCCGGGACACGACCCATTCCCTTGCTGTAAGATGTGTTGTTTCTTTCAAAAATCGAGTTACATCGGAATAACTTTTGTTATCCACCTTCTTGAATTTACGATATTTATTCACTGCCATTCACCCATCATAAGACTGACACATACCTTGTATTGCAGCCATTGTGTTACACAATGGTATTCCAACATATTTAATTATAACTTGTTCAATTCACAAATTGAATGAAAATACTCATCCCTACAGATGGTTCCATATATTCTTCAAATGCAGCCAGGGTTGCAGCCAGGATAGCTTTGAAACATGAGTATGAGCTAATTGTCCTTCACGTTGTCCCCGACAAGGGATTCTCAAGAAAGACATGGCAAAAAGAAGGAGCAGATAGCGTAATCTCCACGATCACAGATATTCTTGTGGAATCAGGATGCGACAGCGATAAAATCGAGGCCCTTATAGAGGACGGGAGCGCGCCCGAGAAAATTGTTGAGGTTGCGAAAAATAGAGGCGTTGATCGCATAGTCATTGGCACACAGGGCAAAAATGGCCTTAAAAAGCTAGTAGGGTCCGTCACAGAGAAAGTACTGCAAATATCAGACGTACTTGTATTGGTAGTGCCACCAAATTACATGATTTAAGATTAAAAGTCAAAACAAAATAAAAAAGGCTTTAGAATAGCATTGCACATTACACCATGCTAAGAGCCTTTTTTATTGTTTCTTTTCCTGAACGCACATCTTCAATGGAGAAAACTTCCATATTGTAGATTCCTTTGTAACCCCCTAATTCCTTCAGGGCACTGTAATCAATTGTCCCTGCCCCCGGAGCCAGGTGTTCATCCCCATCATAATTGCTGGTCCAGACCCCTCCATTGTCATGGACATGCACATGGACCACATATGGAGCAAGCGTCTTTGCAAATTCATGGAGCTTTGTACGGTCGCCCCCGCAGGTCAGGTTCGCATGACCAATATCAAAAGTTGCACCCAGATTATCAGAATTCACCTCTTCAACGGCCCTTACAAGTTCTTCGGCATTACAACACATATTGCCGGTTGAAGTACCTTCCTTGTTCTCAAGCCCCAGCAGCACTCCGCAGTCCTCAGCATAATCGGCAAGGACTTTCAGGTTGATCACCATCTTATTGAAACAGGCTTGATGATCGTGGTCAAATCTTCCGGGATGCAGGACGATCGCCCTTGAACCAAGCCTTGAGGCAAGTTCAATGGATTCCCTGATAAGACGAAACTCCCGATCTCCCATGTCAGCAGTATCAACAACCACATCTTTGGGATAGGTAGGAACATCTGCAAAATAGGGAGCATGAAGTGAGGTTTGCAGGTCGAATGCAGATAGTTCGTCAAGTATCGACTCAAGAATATCCTGTTGCAATATGGAATTCTCATACACACCAAGTTTTGGCATGTAAAGTTCTACGGATTGCAATTCAGAAGCTATTTGGGAAAAGTTGCCTGCAAAGGATGAAGCACCTAATATCATGACTAACTGGTTAGAATAGCCCTTGATAAGATTTTTGCTTTATTTCGGAGAACCAAAATACTTATCTAAATTAAAGAGTACCACCAAACAATGAAACTGTATGCGCCACATGTTGGCCACCTTGAGGGACTTGAGGAACTGCTCAACGGTTCCAAAGATATATATGGCATCTACATGGCTGGTACTCCGGACTATGTGGGCACCGGAAGGACAAATCTCAGTGCACCGGGACTTGAAGATATAGCTGAGCAAACCGGGTATGCACATGAGAAGGGAGTCAAAATGGAGATCGTCCTTAACAGTTCATGTATGGGAGGAATACACCTCACCCCTGAAGGATACAACAGGATCAGCTGGTATTTTAAGCAGCTAAATAACATCGGGATAGATTCCATAACCGTTGCAGAGCCGTACTTTGTGGAAATGCTTGCAAAGGAATATGACATGGAAGTCGTGGTATCGGTCCTTTCGTTTGTTGACTCTCCGCAGAAGGCAGAATTCTATGAACAACTTGGAGCAAATACCATAGTAATAGACCCGGTTGTTAACCGGGACTTCGATAAACTGGAAGCGATAAGGGGTGCAGTTTCCACTGACCTGAAACTTCTGGTAAATGAAGGATGTCTTTATCAGTGTCCTTTCAGATATGCGCACTTCAATTTCTTTTCCCATGCAAACGGACCGGGACCAAAACTGAATGTACTTGATGACTACTACTATTACAAGTGCCTGTCACTCAGAATAAGCGACCCTCAACAGCTCATCAAGTCGCCGTGGATAAGACCGGAAGACCTTAAGGAATACAAGCATATAACAGACATCTTCAAGATAGGAGGAAGGACACATTTCCCCAACTGGATACTTAACAATGTCCAGGCCTATGCGAACGAATCATATGATGGCAACCTCATGGACCTGCTGGATTGTCCCAAGGACCTGAAAGACCTGTTCTACATACCAAATAAAGAACTGGATGGTGCCATATCCCAGTGGAAGCAATGCAATAAAGTCTGCAATAAATGCGGGTACTGCAAAAGACTGGCAGAGAAGATAATAAAAGTGTATTCCACAGAAGGTTGCGAAAACGTACTCAAGCCCCTTAAGGAAAATGGAGGCAAATAATGACAATTACAGAAACATTATCAAAGAACCGTGGTGAGCTTGAGATCAAACTGAGGAACCTGCTGGCAAAACCGGTTTTTCTCATAGAGATGGATGCCTTTGCCCTCCCCTGCGGATGCAAAGGAGCTACTATAAACACGAGAGGATTACAATATGATGACCTTGAAATATTTGAGGAGCATATTAGTAAGTACCTGAAGGAGACTTCAGAGAATCTTGAAATTGAGCCGTCTTTTCTTTTTGCAAGGCTTGTGCCTGGCACGGCAGAGATTGCCTCACTGAATAGCAGAGTGCTTTGTAACAGGTGTTACATGGATTTTGCCCGGGGCAGCGGCAAGAAGCCACGACCCGATATATATATACTTAACTTTGTGCGAAGGGAATAAAATCCAATTTTTTACTATTTTTTTAGATATATATTTTTACCGTTGGTTGCTATCGGATATTTTAGAACAATGCAACCGAAAATAACAATCCTTTTGATTATATCCATTCGAAAGATTTAAGAAGTATTTAATATAATGCAAACCACTTGACGTTAGTCTACGCCATAGCAATTACAATAGAGACTCGATAAAAATATTATTGTGATTTTGGCACGATTACGCTTAATTGATTAATACAACATAAAAAGGAGGAAATGTGAATGGAACCGCTCACAGGTATGGGCGTACTCGCACTTATGGGTGCAGCTGCAACTATTGCAGGTGCCTCTGAAGACCTTGAATCAGATGTTGGGTCACAAAGTAACCCGAACTCTCAAGTGCAGTTAGCGCCCCAAATGATGTATCCTCACAGGATATATAGTAAAGCTGTTTCTGGTGAACCACCATCGAACGCACTTATGTGTGCAATTGGAGGAACAACCGCATCCGTTTTGATTACCGCTGGTGCATCTGCAGTACTGGCATTGGTCATTGGAGCAATTGTCGCTGCAGCAATACATGGCACATATTCAGTGACCGCATATTTCGGCAGATCAGCAAGTCAGAAACGTTTCAAACAACCAGTTTATCTTGATTTGATTGCAAGTCACACACCCGTCATTATGGGATATTCCTTTATCACAACATTCTGTATACTTGTGGTATCATATCTTATGGTGGCTGTATTGGCACACCCATTCCCACTGCCACTTCTGGCATTCATTTGGGGAATCACTGTTGGTGCTATCGGTTCATCAACCGGTGACGTACACTACGGTGCAGAACGTGAATTCCAGAACGTCGAATACGGATCAGGTCTTAACGCTGCAAACTCCGGTAACATCGTGAGAAAAGCAGAGTCCGGCCTTAGAAATGGTATCGACAATTCCTGGTTCTGCGCAAAATTCGGTGGACCTGTAACAGGTCTTGCTTTTGGAATGACCGTTTTCCTCAGTGGCTGGATCACAGCAGTGTTCGATGCTACAAAGGGAGATGCGATCGGCTGGGTTTCAGTCATCGCTGGTGTAATAATTGTACTTATACTTATTTTATGGAACAGGAATATTGAAGTTGCTGCCCGTGCTGCATATGGAACATACAAGGAAGATGAAGCAGAAGCAGAGGTGGCCGCATGATCGATATAGCAGGAATTTTAATGGAAAACATACTCTACGTGATCCTTATCACATTAGGTGGAGTACTCATTTCATGGAGTGTCCACTTCGTACCAGTAGGTGGTGCTCCGGCAGCTATGGCACAGGCGACAGGTATCGGTACAGGTACCGTACAGCTCGCAGCTGGTGCAGGTCTTACAGGTCTTGTAACAGCAGGTGCCATGATGCAGATATCAGATAGCATGGCACTTATCCTTGCATCCGGTGCAGCCGGTGCAATGATCATGATATCTGTGACAATGATAGTAGGAACATGGGTATATGCATATGGTGTCGGTTGTCCACCAGCATCAGCAAAGGTCAAGTATGACCCAATTACAAAGGACAGACAGGACCTCTACGTCTCACAGGGTACTGAGGGACACGGACTTCCAACCGTATCTTATGTAAGTGGCGTAATCGGTGGTGGCCTCGGTGGTATTGGTGGTTCCCTGATATACTACGCACTCATGAGCATTGACAACGGACTTGCCCTTCCAGAGCTTGTAGGTATAGCCAGTGTTTTTGCAGTAGGTATCTTCTTCGTGAATGCGGTAATCCCGTCCTATAACATAGGAGGAACCATCGAAGGTTTCCACGACCCTAAGTTCAAGAGATGGCCAAAGGCAGTTCTCGCATCCCTTATAGCAACTTTCTTCTGTGCACTTGTCGGTGTACTGACAATAGGAGGTCTGTAAATGTCAGCAGGTGGAAGTGGAGCAGCCGCAGAGGCAATCCCACAGAATAAAATAATAGCCTTCGGTGTAGCAGGCGGACTTATCGGAATATACGCAGCATATTTCCTTGTGGACATGGTCGGACAATATATGTCCTTCATCGGTGCCCTTGGTGCAATATGCGGTATGATCTGGGGCGCAGCAGCAGTCAGAAGGGTAGCAAGTTACGGTCTTGGTACCGGTGTACCTTCAATCGGTATGCTTGCACTCGGTATGGGAGTAGTTGCAGCAACATTCGGACTTGCAGTTGGAGGCATAGCAGGACCTGTAATTGCACTGATCACAGCAGCCATCATCGGTCTTATGATCGGTGTCCTTGCAAACAAAGTACTTAGCATGGGCATCCCAATCATGGAAGTATCCATGACAGAGATCGCAACAGCCGGAACGATCACCATCATTGGCCTTGCTGTAGCAATGACAGGAACATTTGACTTCGATGTAGTACTCCCGCAGGTAATCACTACAGGATACATTGCAGTGATTTTCATTGCAGGCGGACTTGCAATTCTTCACCCATTCAATGCAAACCTCGGACCTGACGAGAAACAGGACAGGACACTTATGTGCGCATTGGAAAAGGGTGCAATCGCAATGATCGTTGCAGGAATTGTCGCAACCGTTAACGCTGGTGCATCCGGTGCACTCACAATCCTCATAGGACTTGCACTCTGGTACATAGGATTCAGCGGATACTATGACCGTGTAAAGAGAGACGCATACGTAGTTGTCGGAACTGGCATGCTGCCTACAAAGGAGGAATTGGAATGAGCATGGTACATGTAGCCCCTGAAGCACATCTTGTACTGGACCCACTTACGTCTCTTCTTGCAGCAGAAAGAGAAGACGTGATCCAGTATTCAATGGACCCTATAATGGCACAGCTTGATGAACTAGACAAAATAGCTGATGACCTTATCAACTCCCTGTCACCAAACAAAGAATTGATGAACTCATTCCCAGGACGTGAAAACACTTCATACCACGCAGGTTTCTATGGTAACACATTCTACGGCGTAGTGGTCGGTCTGGGAGTTGCGGGACTTATGCTTCTGGTTATGGGCGCATTAGGAGTGATGTGAAATGGTAGATAAAAGAGAACCAGCAGTAGGGTGGCCAATCCTTAAGGGAGAATACGATGTTGGCGACGTAAAGAACTGTGTTGCTGTTGTAACATGTGGTTCACACCTTGCAGCAGGCCCACAGTTGGATGCAGGCGCATGCCTGACAGGTCCATGTAAGACCGAGAACCTTGGTCTTGAAAAAGTGGTTGCCCACATAATATCAAACCCAAATATCAGATTCCTTCTTGTAACGGGTTCTGAAGTAAAGGGTCACATTACAGGTGAAGCGATCGTCAAGATCCACCAGAACGGTGTCAAAGACAACAGGATCGTCGGTGCATCTGGTGCTATCCCTTATGTGGAGAACCTGTCAGATGCAGCAATCGAGAGATTCCAGCAGCAGGTCGAATGTATCGATTTCATCGGTACTGAGGACATGAATGCCATTACTGCAAAGATAAAGGAATATGCATCTAAGGACCCTGGAGCTTTCGACGCAGACCCAATGGTACTTGAAGTAGGTGGCGGAGACAGCGAGGATGCAGCGGAAGCCGGCGGACTTAAGCCAATGGCAGCTGAAATTGCAACCGTCAGAAGCAGGATACTGAGCATCAACAAAGAAATGATGGCTATCGGTAACCTTAACAAGTTCCACTCCGGTGTGCATGCAGGAAAGGTAGAAGGAGTAATGATCGGTCTTGCAATAACATTGTCACTACTTGGAATGCTACTGTTCGGAGGTAACTGAGATGGCAGAAGAAGAATATGGAAAAGGCGTACCAATGGTCATAAGCCCACAGATGGGAGCCATTGAAGCTGTAATCGAAGACATCCGTTACAGAGCCCAGCTTATTGCAAGGAACCAGAAGCTTGATTCAGGTGTATCTGCAACAGGCGTGTCTGGTTTTATAGCAGGATTCGTGTTTGCGCTGGTAATGGTAGTAATAATACCTATGTTCGTCTGGAAGGTGATGTAAAATGGCTGACAGTAACGACAGGGTACCAAGCGTAGTTACAGACCCGGAAGACTTCAATGCAGTACTTGAGAAACTCAACAAAATAGATGAGAAGATCGAGTTTGTTAACAGTGAAGTAGCACAACGTATCGGAAAGAAAGTAGGAAGAGACATAGGAATATTATACGGAGCTGTTGTTGGAATTATCATATTCCTGCTGTACGTTCTGTTCCTTGCACCTATGCTCGGTATTTAAAATAAAGAGGTTGTTCATATGTTCAAATTTGACAAGAAACAAGAAGTATTCGATGTCGGCGGGGTCAAGTTCGGTGGCCAGCCAGGGCAATACCCAACAGTGCTTATAGGAACGATGTTCTACAACAGGCACAAGATCGTGACTGATGAAGACAAGGGTGTCTTCGATGTAGAGGCTGCAAACAGACTCTGGCAGGGAATGGTTGACATGGGACAGGTAACTGGTAACCCTATCGTAAACCAGATTGTCGGAGAAACACCGGAAGCGATCAAGAAATATATCGACTGGTTCGTTGATATTGATGACAAGACACCATTCCTTATCGACTCATCTGCCGGCGATGTACGTGCAGCTGCAGCAGAGTATGTGACAGAGATCGGTGTAGCTGACAGAGCAATCTACAACTCAATCAATGCCAGTGTCCATGCTGACGAGATCGAGGCAATCAGGGACAGCGACATCAACGCTTCCATTGTGCTTGCATTCAATGCAACCGACCCAAGCGTAAAAGGAAAACTTGAGATCCTTGAGAGCGGCGGTACAGGTCAGGAAAAAGGTATGCTTGAGATCGCAAAGGAATGTGGAATCACAAAACCTTTGATCGATGTAGCAGCAACACCACTGGGCGCAGGTTCCGGTGCATCCATGAGAGCAGTAATTGCAATCAAGGGCCACCTCGGACTTCCTGTTGGCGGTGGATACCACAACATGGCATCCGCATGGGACTGGATGAAGACCTACAAAAAGCAGTTCGAGACAAGGGAAGAGAAGCAGGCAATTTACATGCCAGCTGATATCGGAACAAACCTTGTACCACAGGTACTTGGATCAAACTTCCAGCTCTTCGGCCCTATCGAGAACACAGACAAAATATTCCCTGCAACAGCAATGGTTGACATTATGCTTGCAGAGACTGCAAAGGAACTCGGCCTTGAGATCATGGACGAGAACCACCCAATCAACAAGCTGGTTTAAACACCCAGCTTTCTTTTTTCTTTTTTAAATCATTCTAAAAAAGAGCCGCAGGCTTTTTTGAGATCCCACTCCCCAACCTGCATAATAGTGTACACGACTCGTAGACGTGTATATTAATAATACATATTGATGATATATAGAACCTCTGCAATACTGTGGAGTTTTAACAGTATAGCAACTATACCAGAGTAACGTTGCCATGAGTAAAATAATTAAAGCAACAAATACTATCAGCTAACATGACCGAGGTAATGCTTATCTGGGATAATCCTTTGTTATTCGAAAAACTTTTTAAAGAGCATGATATCAAGTGCCAGAGAATTGTATCTGACTCTATAGGCACACCTTTTATCCCGGCATGCAAATGCGTGGTCATTCCAACTGGTTTTGCAAATAAAGATTATACGAAGATCCTGTCTGGAATAGAGAGGAACGCTAAGAGTTTAGATAAATTCGTACGTGCCGGAGGTAATCTTGTCGTATTCAGTCCCATGGTCCCCACATATAATTATAGCTGGTTGCCAATGGAACTGGAATACATACAACAACAGCAAGTAACCACTATCTGCAAAACGAATGACCATGACGCACAGTGCCTGATTGAAGATGCATGCGCTGAAGTTGAATTCGATGGATATTTCTCAAAGACTGATGGTGAAGTCGTGTTCAGCGATGATGCAGGAAATCCATTAATGGTTGTAAAAGAATTAGGAAATGGCAGAATAATTGCAACTACCATTCACGAATTCCCATCAGGAAAGTTCCTGAAATGGATCAATGAAACTGCAAAAAAAAGCAAATTATAACTATTTTTTAAAATCTTTCTCAAGCTGCTCCGCAATATCGGCAGCATCGGGCACCCTGAGTACAAAGAGTCCAAAACATGGCTTAATGAACTGGAAGAACACCTCATCCCCTTTAACACCTACAGGAACATTATCCCCCATAAGAGCTACACCACGTAACCTGTAACCGCCGGCAACGTGATACACCCTGTCTGACTTTTCCTGGATTAGTTTCTCACACTGGGCAGGTGTGGCTCCCTTTAAGAGGATCTCAAAGGGAATATCGTTGATACAAGCCATCATAACACCTTATAGATTATTCAACAATAACAAGGTCGCCGGTTTTTATTCCTTTTTCCACAATACGGCCGACAATCTTACCACCAGTCATCTGTGCGGCTTTTTCTGCCTGCTCTGGCGGAAGTATGATCACAAATCCCATTCCCATGTTGAATGTCCTGTACATTTCAAGGTCAGCAACATTACCTTCTTCCTGAAGGAACTTGAAAATATCATTTGGCTCTATAGGATCATTGAAATCAAAACCAAGCTTTGTGACTCTCTTCAATTTCAATAGTCCACTGCCGGTTATGTGTGCAAGACCATGTACATCGCACTCCTTAATGACATCAAGGACTTCCATATAGATACGAGTAGGAATAAGAAGTTCGTCACCTATTGTAGTTGAGGCGTCATAAGGAAACTTATCATGATAAGAATAGGAAGATTCATCGACAATCTTTCTGGCAAGAGTGTACCCGTTACTGTGAACACCGTCACTTGGGATACCCACAATTGCATCCCCGAGTTGAACCTTTTCACCTGTGATGATCTGATCCTTCCTGACCATTCCCAGGCATGTACCTGCAAGATCGAAACCTTTCACAATATCAGGAAGTGTTGCCGTTTCACCGCCAACTATTGACATGCGTGAGATCTCAGCACCCTTTCTCAGACCTTCGCCGATCTGGGCTGCAAAGTTCTCATCATGCTTTTCAAGAGCCAGATAGTCAACAAATGATATGGGTTCTGCACCGATTGCAAGAAGGTCGTTGACATTCATTGCAATGCAATCAATACCCACAGTGTTCCAGCGTTTCATCTCATTTGCTATCAGGACCTTGGATCCCACACCATCTGTAGCAAGAGCAAGGGCATATTCTCCAAAGTCTATGAGGCCTGCATAGTGACCGATACCGGTCAAAGGTGCACCCAGACCCTCACGCTTGTAATCCATACCTTTTGTGAGCGCCTTGATGGTCTCTTCTTCCTTTTCGATGTCAACCCCGGAATCTGCATACGTAAGGTGTTTATCGTTCATCTGAAATCCCTGCATTATTTCTCAAGTTCGAATTCTTTATGTAAGGTCCGCACAGCATCAAGAGATTCCTTTGAACTTACCACAAAGGAAATGTTGTGCTGTGAAGAACCCTGGCTGATCATAATAATATTTATACCGGCTTTTCCAAGGGAATTGAATACCTTTCCTGCAACTCCCGGAATACCATCCATTCCTGCACCAACGACGGCAACTACACAGACATCACGATCATAGGCAACGTCACCTACAACATTGTTTGTGAATTCTGACCTTACTGCTGCCACTGCTGCCTCAAGATGATCCTCATTGACCACCAGAGACATGTTGGCTTCGGATGAACCCTGACTGATCATGATAATATTGACACCTGCATTGGCGAGTGCGGAAAATACCCTTGCCGCCGTACCGATGGTCCCCACCATTCCGGCTCCGCATATATTGATAAGGGCAACCTTGTTAATGAGAGTTACAGCCTTGACAACATCCTGTATCTGCTGCTGTTCCGCAACGATGAGCGTACCGGGGAAATCCGGCTCAAAGGTGTTCTTCACACGTACAGGTATCTTGTGTCTTATAGCAGGCTCAATTGTCCTTGGATGAAGAACCTTGGCACCGAAATAAGAAAGCTCCATAGCCTCGATATATGAAATCTGAGGAATCGGGCTTGCCTCAGGAACTATTTTCGGGTCAGTGGTCAGTATACCATGAACCTCTTTCCAAAGCCATATTTCGTCAGCGCCAACAGAAGCGCCTATGATAGATGCGGAGAAATCAGAACCTCCACGTCCAAGAGTGGTAATGATATCCTGTTTGTTCTGGGCAATGAAACCTGTAACTACGGGGATGTGATCCCTGAGCAAAGGACAGAGCCTTTCATGTACCTGGGAATAACTGTCCTCCAGTGGCTTGGCATCACCGTAATTGGAGTCTGTTACAATACCTGCCTCTCCGCCTGTGAACGCTTTTGAGAGAGTGCCAAGTGAGCGGATCGAGCCACTTACAATAGGGGCGGCAAGGCGTTCGCCGTATGAAGAAATATAATCTATTGAACGGTTGGTCAGTTCACCAAGATAGCATATACCGATCAAGGCCTTTTCCAGTTCATCGACCCTGCTGTCTATTACTTCTATGCATTCTGACCTTATATCATCATCATCAATAGCAACATTAATTGCATCATAGTGTTTTTTGGATAGATCTGTAATAAATTCCTTGACCTGGGTTACTTTGCCATTTTTAGATACTTCTTTTGCAGTGCTCAGTAATCCATCTGTAACACCGCCAAGTGCAGAAGTCACTGCTACAAGTTCATTGCCATCAATATGGTATTGCCTTACAAGCTCTGCCACATGACGGATCTTTTCGCCGTTTTCCACGGAAGTCCCGCCGAACTTCATTACGATTCTCATGATACAACCACGTTTAGTCTGTCAGCTAATTTTGTCTATAAACAGTGCAGACTAATATAAAGATTATGAGTAAAGCAAAAATGCTTCTGAAGCATAAAAAATAGAATGTTACCTGAACTTTTTAAAGAACATGAAGAACACAACAAATACCCCTGTTGTTACAATCAGGGACAACACACTTGAAACATTGGACGAGGAGGGCAACGATGGCAGGGACAGATCAGTAGAATTGCCAGAACTGGGAGAACTGTTATTCTTTCCAAGACTTTCAGTTGCTGAACTTGCGATTTCAATAATTGATTCCGTAATATTGTCCTTTATGTTAACAGACACCGAGAATTCCTCTGAGTAATATGAGGTATCTTCGGAATCATCAATTACCATGAGTGTAACTTTATGAACCCCTGCATCCAGTTCATCAGTTACCGCTTTATACATCCCAGGATCCACATCTTTTCTGGAGTCCACAAGATCTCCGTCAACCATAATTCGGACCTCTGGAAAAGATTCATCGAGGTAGTAACTTATAATAGCAATACGCCCGGCTTTTAAACCACCATCGACCGGAGACTTTACACCTATGTCAATTCCATCCGGAAGATCTTCATCACCATCAGCATCGGATATTGAGTTCTGCTGCAATGAGACATGCTTGAGGAAAACAGTAATTGAATCATCTGTTTCGAAAAAAGCCTTCACGTTTGCAAGGAAAATCGTCCGGGGTTGCTCATCAGAATAAACCGTGTAATAGAAATATTCCCCTTCTTCAACCTCATCCTCTTTCAGCACTTTCCCATTAAGACTGAGCTGCAGGGACACCTCACCATCATCTACCCCGGTTGCCTCAAGAGTGTAAAGAGCGGATAATTCAAGCTCTGAATCCTCTTTCAGAGTATAGCTCTTGTCCAGGATAAGATAGTCATCAACTTCTTCCACAGGGTCAATATATTGTTCTATGTAAATGGTAGAATAAAGCACATCATCTGATTCTTTTACAGAACCCTTCGGAGTTATTCTCAGGATAAAGTACTCTACTTCTGTTTCATCATCATCTTCATCCTCGATCACCGAACGGACATACTCCACCGGATCATCTTCCTTTGCAAAGTTATCATCCAGCTCAACCTCTTCTCCATTTAGATATAGTTCTATAAGGATATCACCGCTTTTGCTGTTCATATCCACAACTTTGAAGGAATAGCCCTGCTCCAGGAAGATCTCATCCTGTACGCTTACAGCAGGTTCCGAATAATGTATCATTGCCTCTGTCCTCACACCTGATACCGGGGAAGTGCACAGAACAAGCAGACAAATGAAGAGAATTACAAAATGTATATATTTCATCGAAACCTCACATTATTGGACCGGATAAAAATGACGAAATGTAATGCCAGTGGCTGGCATATATTACAATGTTATAGTTTTTATTGATTTCTATTAATATAGGTGAAAATATGAAATATGTAGTACTTATCGGAGACGGTATGGCAGATGAGCCTCTTGAAGAACTTGGTGGAATGACTGTTCTTCAGAAAGCCAACACAAGCAACATGGATTTTATTGTTATGAATGGCAGGGCAGGGCTTGCACAAACTGTCCCCGAAGGATTCCCTCCCGGAAGTGACGTGGCAAACATGTCCATTGTAGGTTATGATCCGAAGAAGTACTATTCAGGAAGGGCACCCCTTGAAGCTGCAAGCATGGGAGTGGAACTCGAAAAGGATGATGTAGCATTCCGCTGCAATCTTATAACCATTAAAGATGACCTCATCGTCGATTACAGTTCAGGACATATCACCAATGAGGAAGCAAAGGAACTCATAGAGAACATAGACTCTGCCCTTGGTGACGATAAGGTCAGTTTCTACCCGGGCATCAGTTACAGGCATCTTATGGTAGCAAAAAAAGGAATTGGAGCTAATACCGAATGTGTCCCTCCGCATGATGTTATCGATGAGAACAGACACGAACACATGCCTAAGGGAGAGAACAGCGAGATCATATCAGATCTTATAGAACGGTCCATGAAAATACTGGAAACCCAGCCCGTCAACAAAAGTAGAATTGCAGAAGGCAAGAATCCCGGGAATTCAATATGGCTCTGGGGACAGGGATTTGCCCCGGCTTTCACCCCTTTCAATGAACTTTACGGACTCAACGGTGCCATCATCTCAGCAGTTGACCTCGTCAAGGGAATAGGTATCTATGCAGGACTTGATGTTATTGAAGTCCCTGGAGCCACAGGATACCTTGATACGAATTATATCGGCAAGGCCGAGTATGCCATTGAAGCCCTCAAGGACCATGATTTCGTCTTCGTGCATGTGGAAGCACCTGATGAAGCAGGACACATGGGAAATATGGAGGCTAAGATACAGGCTATCGAGGATTTCGATGAGAAGGTCGTAGGCACCGTACTTAAGGCTGCCATTGAAATGGAGGAAGATGTAACCATCATGGTAATGCCGGACCATCCCACACCCGTCGCATTAAGGACACACACATCTGTGCCAATCCCGGTAGGCATATACCGCACTTCAGAAAAGGCCCCTGACAATGCAGATGCTTTTGATGAAGAATCTGTGAAGAAAGGCTCACTCGGAACGGTGTATGCAGCTGACCTTGTAGGGATGCTTATTGATATGAGCTAGGCATCTCTTCATCACATTTTTGATTAAAAATTCCGACTCATTATATATAAATAGGAGCACCGAGATAATATTATTTGTGGGATTATCAATTAAACGGATAGTTCCATCTTTATATAAGAGGAGGAGTGGTTTAATGAAATTTGGATTAACGCCATGGAGATCGACTTCAGTTTCAAGTTGGGACCCATTCGATGAGATGAGGCGTATGCAGGAACGTCTCAACCGTTTATTCGGGGAAGAAGGAACAAGATCAGAACTGATGGATATTGATACGCTTACTCCCCTTGTGGACATAAAAGAGAAAGATAACAATATCATTGTCACAACGGATCTTCCAGGTGTTGATAAGAAAGACATTGACATCGACATCAGGGACAACAAGGTTTGGATCAGCGCCAACACACATAAGGAATCCGAGGAAGAAAAGGAAGGATACCTCATGAAGGAACGTACTTACAGCAGATTTGCACGTGCATTCAACCTGCCTTCTGCAGTCAAAGAAGATGAGGCAAATGCAAAACTTGAGGATGGAGTGCTGACCATAACACTACCAAAATCCGAGATAGAGGAAAAGCACAGGATAATGATCGAATAAGAGCCCTGGACTAAATTCCCATTAGAATATGGGATTTTCTTTTTTTAATCACCCTGATTTTTTGCGGCATCAGTTAGAAATATCATCATCCTTTGCTCAGTCGGGGTAACTATCATCATCGCCGCAGAAAACACTACGCAAATATAGTATATTATTCTTGTTGACAGGTCCCTGAATAACCATTAAAGTTGATAACAGAAGATGTCAATGCATACTATTGAACTTTAGAATAACGAACAGATGAAAAGCACATTCTTTTTATAAGAGAGTGTTTTACCTTTTAAGTGGTTGGTTATTTAGTATTTATGCTCAATAAGAAATAAAGGCAAGAAGATGCTTGATTTTGTCAGATGAAAAGGTAAGCCATAGATTACTTTAGCTTTGGTAAATGGCAGAAAAACAGATTTAATTTACCTGATTGGAGAAGAATGGTATGAGAAGGGCATTGATTGAGACTATCACCAGATCGGAAAAACGTAAAGATGTCTTAATGATTTTACAGGATGGACCTGTGGATATGCCAGTTATCCTGAAGACCCTTAATGAAAGCAGACCTGCTTTGCTCCCACAAATGAAGATACTTGAAGAAGGGCAGCTGGTAATTAAAGAAAAAGATGCCTATATGCTCTCAAAGTTTGGGAAATTGATAGTCAAAGACCTAAAACCACTGTTGGGTACCCTTGACATCCTTGAAGGCAAACTGGATTACTGGACAAAACACAACACCGATTGCATCCCTCAGGAACTTTTCAACAGATTGAGAGAGCTGGAAAGTTCCGAACTTATAGAGCCCGAATTATGTGAAGCGGTCGAACTTAGCAGAAAAGCCATTTCCATGTGCCTGGAATCAAAAATGATCGATGCAATAACTTCATTGTATCATTCTGAATACCCTTCATTGTTCATGAAATATGCAGAAAATGGAACAGATTTCAGATGCATCTTTACAAAAGAAGTCCTTTCCAGATTCGTATCAGACAATGAAGAACATTTGCAGAAACTTATGGAATACCCAAATGTAAACTTTTACATATATCCGGATGAACTTCATTTTTCAGCTCTTATGATAACACCGGATTTCATGCTCCTCCGCCTGCTAACCATAAGCGAAGTCTATGACCCCAGGTATATAATGGCATACAAGCAAAGTGCCATTAATTGGGGAAAAGAGTTCTTCCAGTGCTTTGCAGACAGATCCGCTTTACTGGAAGAACTCTGATCCTTATACCAACATGCATTTCAGTTGGAGGAAAATCGGAGGCGAGGCAAACACATTGAAAATAGGTCAATGCAAGCTTCAATACTATGTGTTGGTTGGTTGGTTTAAATAGCTGAAACCTGTGTTTGCCTCAATAAACCCACTCCCTTAAATATAATGTTGAATTTCACCATATTTAACATAAACTTGTATTAATTTAATATGACAGCATAAATTAGCATAACAACATTTTTGAAACCCCATTCTTCCGGAGAATCCCAATTGAAAATGCATGTATTTACTGTGGAAAACATCCCCATGATCAAAAAAGGGGATGACATTGCGTCGATCATCTGTGAGAGAACAAGTATTGAAGACAATGATGTCATAGTCATAGCGTCTACCATCGTTGCAAAAGCTGAAGGAAGGATGTTCAGGTTAGAAGATATCACTGCAGGAGATGAGGCAAAGCAGATCGCAGATAAGCATGGTCTTGATGCAAGGTTTGTGCAGGCAGTTCTTAACCGTAGCAATGAAATCCTGGTGGATTATCCCATATTCCTTGTAGAAACAGACAATGGACATGTCTGTATCAAAGCAGGGATAGATGAATCAAATGTGGATAAAGGCTACATGATCGACCTCCCGGTAGATTCGGACAGGAGTGCAAAAACCATCGGAGAAGGCATTGAAACCCGAACCGGTAAAATGGTCAGCGTTATAGTGACCGACACCAATGGCAGGGCATTTAAAATCGGTCAAACCGGTATTGCCATTGGAGTATACAGGATACATCCGATAAAGAACTGGAAAGGGCAAAAGGATCTCTTTGGCAACATACTGGCAATTACTGAGGAGGCCATAGCTGACGAAATTGCAGGTGCTGCCAATCTGTTGATGGGAGAGGGAGACGGCGGATGTCCCGTAGTTATCGTGAGGGGACTGGAACTCAGGTCTGATGATGGTTCAATAAAAGAGATGTACCGAAGCGACCGTGAAGATATAATCAAAAAAGGACTTCGCTGTTTAAGCAAAGTCTGAGATCGGGATGTTCACTACTTCAACACCTGACTGTGAGAAGAAATCAAGAGCATCGGTATCAGGATAAGGTTGAATGTAAACAACCCTTTTGATATTGGAATTGATTATCATCTTGGTACACAATATGCATGGCTGGTGGGTACAGTAAAGCGTTGCACCATCAGTACTCACCCCATGTAGAGCAGCCTGAATAATAGCATTCTGTTCAGCGTGNNAACTTCTCATGGCGCGTACCTGAAGCAATGTTGTTCTGCTGCCTGATGCAACCTATCTCAAGACAGTGCTCCATATTCCTCGGCGCACCATTATAACCGGTAGACAGTATACGTTTATCCCTTGCAATCACAGCACCTACCCTATTCCTGAGACATGTGGAACGCTTAGCCACAACTGTAGCGATCTCAAGAAAATACTCATCTATACTTGGTCTGTCTGTCATTGCTTAAGAGACGCAGTAAGTGGTATATATAAGTTATAGTGTAAGAGTGTATTCATCAATTTCAAAAATTTAAAGTAGGAATTGGGAACTTATTATTCTGGAGCATAGAAACATGGAAGTCGGTTTGACTGAACGTTTAGATTCTTTTGTTAGAAAACACAACGATCGTCAGCTTGCAGCAATACCGCTTACAATATTTGTAATCTCATTATTGATACTTGCATTCACTTTTGCAAGTAGCGGCTCACCTGTTAAGCTTGGCATGGAATTCAAGGGCGGAACAATGGTCTCTGTGGAGACACAGGAAAGTGTACAATCCATTGAACTAAAATACTCAGATTACCCGATTACTGATGTCAGACAGGCCGGAAGCCGTGTGATAATGCAATTTGGACCAATGAGTAGCGAACTACAACAGGAACTTGTCAGTGATGTGATAGATTCCTATGATAACGTTGAAATAAACCAGATCGGACCGGTGTATGGAGAAGCCCTTCAGAAGCAGGCCGTTAAAGCAGTTATCATATCATTTATCGGAATGGCACTTGTGGTCTTTTTGATATTCAGGACATTCGTACCGTCAATCGCAGTGGTATTGTCAGCATTGTCTGACATTTTTATCGCAGCGGCATTCATGAACATAGTCGGTATCGAGCTATCCCTGGGAACTGTGGCAGCCCTTCTCATGCTCATAGGTTATTCCGTTGACAGTGATATACTGCTCACCACAAGAGTCCTCAAAAGACGCGGGACACCACAGGAAAACATTAGCAATGCAATGCATACCGGTGTCACTATGACCACTACAACCCTTGCGGCACTTGTGGTAATGTACCTTGTATCAACTTACTCGTATTTACTTAGTTCATCACTTTCACAGATCACCCTTCTTTCAGAAATATCCATTGTCCTGATATTCGGACTCGCCGCGGATATGATGAACACCTGGATGCTTAACACATCAATTCTCAGGTGGCATGTGACAAATGCAGGTACAAGGAGGCGTAAAGCATGAGAGACGATGAACAACAACAGAGCCTTCACAAAGATCTGAGAGTCATTGTTTTCATTCTGGCGATACTCGCCTCGATATACTTCATACACCCCTGGTATTCTTCAGGAGAAGGATTCACAAGTGATCTCAACTACGGACTTGACCTGGAAGGCGGCTCATGGCTCCAGTTAAAACTTCAGGGTGCTGTTGCAGAGCTTGACGCTGACAGCGGTCTTTTAGTTAAGGAAATAGCCAATATCAACCTTGCAGAAGAAATCGATATACAGTCAGTTGATGAAGGAACTGATGAAATAACGATAACTTTTACTTCGGATTCAATACTTACAAATAATCAGATGGACCAGCTTGGTGTAGGCCAGACCACCATCTCACGAAATGCCAATGTGACTGAGGTCATACTTCATTCTTCAAAAGTGACCCTTATAAAAACATACCTGGAAGATTCACTCAAAGCAGAAGTCCTGCCTACACTTGTTTCAGATGGTGTAGAGTATGAAATAAGGACTGCCATTTCACAGGAAGAACTTGAAGAGCTCATGGCAGTTGTTGGCGGCTCAATTGTAACTGACATCAATGGGGATGCAAATTACAAGGAAGGCGTCACAACAGAAACAAGGGACATGACAAAGGAAATACTGAGTGACAAGCTCAATTCCCTCGGACTTAAGGATATACCAGTAAAAACAGTGGGTGATGATTACATACTCATTGACTTTGCAGGAATTGACCTTGCAACTGCCAAGAATATCGCTGAAAAGCCAGGCAAGTTCGAGATAAGGATAATAACCCAGGGTAATGAGTCAAAGCATGTACTGTATGGTGATGAAATCGCAACCGTCAGCATTGTAGGATTCCATGAAGATGGCGGCCAGTGGTACGTACCATTCACACTGACAGAAACAGGTGCCCTTGCACTTCAGGAGATTGCCATTGAGACTGGTGCGACTACGAATCCGATGTCACACAACCTGGTAATGTACCTGGATGATAACGAAGTTTACAGCGCACCATTGAGTGATTCAGCAGCATCCCGACTCGCAGAAATACCAATATATGCATGGCAGGCATCTACCGGGCCAGATGAGGAAAGTAAGGCACAGGCCGAGCAATTGCAGATACACCTGCGTGCAGGTGCATTGCCTGTAAATGTAGAACTCATGGGATCAGGACACGTAGACGCAGCACTTGGCCAGCAGTTCAAAGGACAGGCTACTATTGCAGGTCTTCTGGCACTGTTCGCTGTTGCCTTTGTGGTTTACAGGAAATACAACAAGCCAGCCATACTTGTACCAATGGTGGCCACTTCCATAAGTGAACTTATAATGATACTTGGTTTTGCAGCGGCTATCGGATGGCAGCTTGACCTTGCAAGTATCGCAGGGATCATCGCAGCCATAGGAACAGGTATCGACCACCTTGTTATCATCACTGATGAAGTACTGTACGAAGGAAAGCTTCCACCTAGAAAGGTATACCTTTCAAGGATAACGAAAGCATTCGGAATAATATTCGCAGCTGCAGCAACGACCATTATCGCAATGTCTCCACTTGTTGTCATGGGATTTGGTTCCCTGAAAGGATTTGCAATAACAACCATCGTAGGTGTTATGATAGGCATACTTATTGCAAGACCGGTATACGGCAAAGTGATACATGAAGTACTGCAGACAAGCTCAACAGAAACCGAATAAGATAAAAGGTGAGGATTTGAAGGATCTGTGGACTGTAAAATACCGGCCGAAAAGCCTTGATGAGATCGTCGGCAATGAACAATCAGTAGATATGGTCAGGAAGCTGGCCATGTCCAACAATCTTCCGCATTTTGTATTCCACGGACCTGAGAACTCAGGCAAGTCAAGCACAGCCTTTGCACTTGCCTATGAATTATATGGTGAGGGTTACGAACGGAACCTGGCGTACTTCAATGCATCTGATTTCTTTGAACAGGGAAAGAGCTACCTTGTACGTGACAAAAGATTCATACGTATCATAGGAACCGATGACCCAAAAAAGATCAATAAAAGTGTAATCAATATCTTCAAGGATATAATCAATGAATATGCAGGCATGCCACCTGTAGATGCTGATTTCAAGATAATATTCATTGATAACGCCGAGGCACTTAATTCTGATTCACAGCATGCCCTGAGAAGGATAATGGAAAAGTATACAGCATCTTCACGCTTTATACTTTCAACAACCCAGCCTTCCAAACTGATAAGCCCTCTTAGATCAAGGGGTTTGCAATTATTCTTCACACACGTTTCAGATGATAAACTCACAAAGTTCATTTCCGGAATAGTTGATGCTGAAGAACTTACAATAAACAGTGACGGAATAGATGCACTGGTGTATCATGCAAGAGGTAATATTGCCAGGGCACTGAATACTCTTCAGATAGCATCCATACAACCGGGAAATGAGAATATCGGACCGCAGCAGATATACGATGCAACACTGGGCGAGCAATCAGAGAATGTAGCAAATCTCTTTGAATCCATCATCTCAAAGGACATTCTTGAGGCCAGAAAATACATTGATGCCCTTATACTTGAAGAGGGGCTTTCCGGCCAGGAAATACTGCTCCAGTTGCACAAGGTCACGGTGAATTCTAACGAACCGGATGATATCATTGCCAGGTGGGTCACAAAAATAGGTGACACTGATTTTTACCTGACAGAAGCTTCTAACGATAGGATCCAACTGGAAGCACTTGTTGCAGGATTCTGTCAATGAATGTGAATATTGTGATTTCTTTTCAAGATTGATGGTTAAGATGACTGACAATGACTTTGGAACGGCCTGTCGCAACATACTGGACATGGTGCTCGATGGAAGGATCACTAGCGAAAAGCAACTGAATGAAGCAAAGAAAAAGATTGCAAAATCATTCCATCTTTCAACCCTTCCGAAAAACGCAGACATTATTATTTCAGGTAATGATGAAGAACAGGAAGAGGTCCGTGCCATTCTCCAGCGTAAACCTGTACGCACAATATCAGGAGTAGCAGTCATAGCTGCAATGACATCACCTGCCCCATGCCCTCACGGAATATGCGTCCCATGTCCCGGAGGACCTGGTTCGGAATTCCAGTCACCTCAAAGTTACATGGGAAGGGAACCTTCCACCATGAGGGCAATACAATTTGAGTATGATCCTTACAGGATAGTAACGAACCGTCTTACACAGCTGAAGCAGATCGGACATGTGGTTAAAAAAGCCGAACTTATCATCATGGGGGGTACTTTTTCTGCAAGGTCTATCGACTATCAGGAATGGTACACAAAACGCTGTCTTGAAGCCATGAATGATTTTTATGGCGATTCCTGGAGGCGGCAGGCAAACCCCATTGGAAAGACGATACCATATTTTACGATAGAGGATGTCCAGAAGGCAAATGAGACATCAGAAGTAAGGAATACAGGCATTACCTTTGAGACACGCCCTGATTGGGCAAAACAGACCCACATTGATAAGATGCTTGAGCTGGGAGCAACGAAGGTTGAGATCGGTGTTCAGAGCACTTACGATTTCATTCTTGAAAGAATGAAACGAGGTCATAGCGTTGCAGACAGTATCGAGGCTAACAGGGTTCTGAGGGACAGCGCCCTGAAAGTTGGATTCCACATGATGCCCGGGCTTCCCGGAACTGATGTTGAGATGGATGTCAGGAATTTCAAAAGGCTATTTGAAAATCCGGGATTCAAACCGGATTATCTGAAAATCTACCCCACCCTTGTTACCGAAGGCACCGAACTGAATGAGATGTGGAAACAGGGCAAGTACAAGGCCATGGGAGATGAGGAAGCAACATTGCTCCTGTCCAGGATCAAGTCATTCATCCCCAAATGGGTACGGTTACAGCGTATCCAGAGGGACATACCGGCACCCCAGATACTTGCAGGTGTCAGGAAAAGTAATATCCGCCAGCTTGCACATGAACATCTGGAGCAACATGGAGGAAAATGTCGCTGCATAAGGTGTCGTGAAGTGGGGCACAATATCTTAAAAGGAAATGAACCCGACATAGACAACATACAGCTAACTGTTGAATCCTATGACTGTTGCGGGGGGAAGGAACATTTTATTGCCTTTGAAGATATTAAAAAGGACATATTGATCGGCTTCCTCAGATTGAGGTTTCCTGACGGGCCTCACCGTGAAGAATTACAGAATGCCGCACTCATCAGAGAGCTCCATATATTCGGATCATCTGTGGCCGTGGGGAAGAATGCCGGAGAGAATGACTGGCAACACAGAGGTTACGGCAGAGAACTTATCTCACATGCTGAGGAACTTGCATCTGGTTCGGGCTATGATAAGGTTGCAATAATAAGTGGTATTGGTGTGCGCCAGTATTATCGAAAGTCAGGTTATGAGCTGGAAAAAGTTTATATGACGAAAAACCTGCAAAAGAACTGAATCAGAAAGTTTTATTAGTAAAGATAACTGATTTCTGTAAAACCATAATGTATAATACCAATAATATTCTAATGATAAAACGTAGGGGACAAAATATTGGACTCAGAACTGCTTGAACAGGTTGTCAATAATTTAAAAGAAATAAATTCCAAACTTGATCGAATAATTGTACAGATCGAGTGCAGGGATGAGCAGGTCTGTGAAAAAGATAGAATTATAGCAGACTCTCTTGATGTAATAACACTGCTTTCTCTGCCGGATCATTTGAGAACAACTGCAACAACGTTGTTTGAGATAGGACCTGCCACAGCAGATGAAATAGCAAATGTTACAAATAAGGAAAGAGCAGTAGAAAGTAATTATCTCAACCAGCTTGTCAGAATGAATCACGTCAAGAAATATAGAGACGGAAGGAAGGTTTATTTCCGTATAAATGACAGCCTAAAGAAAAAATGATATATAATCAGTATGATTGCTTCTTCGGGATTTCAAAAAGGATTGAATTACTAATATTTAATAATCAATGAAGGAAACATGACCCTTACATTAGCAGTACACTCTTCCAAAGGTGGAACGGGAAAAACCAGCATTGCAGTGAACCTGGCAGTGGCTTTTGCTTCAGAAGGAAAGAACACATGCCTGATAGACCTGGACCTTAGGGGACCATCCCTTAGTTCCATGTTCAAACCGGAAACCCATTTCTGGATAAATGATTTTTTGTCAGGAAAATGTAGCCTGAAGGATACATTGAATGATATAAAACCAGAGATGGAAACCAGTGGCCACATATACGTGAGCTTTGCAAATCCGGACATCGGAGAGATAAGGGATCTTGTAAGCAAAGACCGAAACTGGCAGGCAGGAGCGCTTAAGGCGCTGATGAATGGGAAAAAGGAGCTTGCAGCAAATAGTCTGGATGTGATTATATTTGACACAAGTCCCGGTGTGGAATACGAGTCCATAAATGCCGTTGCAGCTTCGGATATGGTCATCATTGTGCATAATGATACTGCAGCATGTTTTAATTGCACTGAGCAGCTAATAAAAGGTGTTTACACCCTTCTCGACAAAAAATGTGCCATCATAGACAACATGTACCACGGTAATTGTAGTGATATTATAGAAAAAAGCAGATATGGAGCACCTGTACTTGCAACCATACCCTGCATGTGTGAAATTGCAACCCGAAGCAAAAATGAGATACTTGTCCACTCAGAGCCTGAACACTTGTTCTCTAAAAGTATCATTACGATCAAAGACAAAATTGAAGCAATGCAGTAATAACTGATTGCTTTTTATCTTCTTTTTCATTTTTCTTTAATGATATTCAATACATCGTTTTGGAGATATTCATCCAGATCCCTGGACTTCTTATCCTCAATATCTTTTTCGATATTTCCTGATGAAAGTATTATGTCTTTGAAGACAACGATCAATACATAGACCAGAAATGCAGGGAAAATTGCAAGTATTGTCCTCTCCACCGGGTAAATGAAAATCACTGACTGATACATATCTGCCGGAAGTCCATATAATAGGTGATATGTGATACTTCCCGCCAGGTGATCGGATAGAACGCCCATAAGAGAAGCAAAGAGCAGAGATATGAAGATATATAATTTAGAAGTGACGGTTTTCACCAAAATTGATTTCTCAAAATATATAAAGCCGCCAAGCACCAGCAAATGATACCAGGGATAGGCATAAGCTGTCCTTCCCATATCAAGCATATACCATACAACTATAAGTACAAAAAATATGCTTTTTGCAGCCTTATGTTCCCTGTTAACAACAAGACCTGAAACTACCGAACTCAGGGCAATGAATAAAATTGATAGTGCCGAAAATGTACTCATTAAAAGATACTTTCCACTTGTTATCTCATACAAAAGAAAACCTGTTGCTGAGACGATGGAACCCCAGAAAGGACCAAAAAGCATGCCATTCAGCGCTCCAAAAGAAACAATGGAACTTATCTTTGTACCCTCCATACCTGCTACGTTCATAAAATCAGGCATGTAGATTGAAAAATAGGTCAAAATGATACCAAATAGAATATAAATTACTTTTACATCATTTTTTACTCTCAATTTTGGCAACAGTTTTGGAAACACGTCTGTTTAATTGGAGATGAGTTTATATATACTTTTACATTTAAATTAAAGAATAATCTTAAAAGGTGCCTCTACTTCTCTTATTATATGAAGATGAAAAGAGGTAAAATATATTACTGTATATACACCAGGTTTCAAATCCCCTATGAGAAATTATAACTGATTATGATGAGACCATCAAATTAGAATTTT
>DAZF01000017.1 GCA_002507205.1 Methanolobus sp. UBA32
AATGACGTGTTGTCAGTGTGGGAATCCAATTGAGCACGGCAATCTCTGCGCTACTTTCGATAAAGGTCACTACAACGAACATGAGCCAGAAGACGTTGATGAGCCGGAAGGTTTCGTCAGTGATGAGAGATTCCCATGTCCTGAGTATGGGTCAGATTTGCTTTGCATTCGCTGTCTCAGTGACATTACAAAGAAGGGGCTTGACTTCACTTATGTTGAGGATGTCGTGTGCAAACACTGCAATGAGATGACAGTTCCAAAATACGTCAGAGCAGATTCTCACAGTACTTACGGCTACTGTAGTAGCTGTGGCTTTGATCAGAGTGTGATACTATGAAAGACGAGTATAAACGGAGCTGTCCTTACGAGCTTCCGAGCGGAACTACGGTCATAAGTGTGGATGCAGTCCCGCTTCCGACAGAGGGCACTGATAACACCGAACTCATAACCGTTCTTACCGGCGGTGCCGGATACAAGCGAGGTTACAAAGGTGATATGGCTGTGTACTTCGGTATCGGCTCACCTGAGTTCGTAGCATTGCAGGGTAAGAAGGCCAGCTTTGAGCAGGCTAAGAACTTCTATCCTCTCTTACAAGAGGACCAATACAGGCGGTGATACGATGGACACATTTGATCTGGCAAGACACCACGGACATAAGCTAACATCACAGGCAATGTACTCACCGGACGGTCCTGAAACAGACCTGTACTGTGAGACCTGTGATGTTGTACTGTGCACACTATATCCTGAGAAATCAAAGACGCGGATCGGTGACAACGGAACCGAGATACCTTTCCCGAAAGATGCTGTGGTAGCAGTTGCAGGCTTTGTTCGCGATATGAACAATGTCGAGGGAGATATCCCGCTCAATATACTTCCTAAGCTGGAAGAGGTTGAGAGATATCTCGAAGGCGATGACAGCATACCGTTCCCACGGGCTGACATCGAAGAAGTTGTCAACTATCTGTGGGGTGCTGAGGAAATACATTACGAAGAGAGTGACGAAGATCCTGACCACATCTTCTGTAAACTAGTGAGAATCAATCAATACCTGACAGGTGATAAAAATGATAACGAATGACATGGGACTCATCCCCAACAAGGTTCATCTTGATATCTTCGCGAAGGATCTTGATTGGGAGACAAAGGAACAGATCTACAAACTCATAAAGCACCCTTCTGTAGTGGGGCAGGTGGCTATAATGCCGGACGCTCACCTTGGGAAAGGGTGCACCATCGGGACAACACTGAGGTTCGGAGAATCGATAGTGCCTGCTTGGGTTGGGGTTGATGTTGGATGCGGAGTGCTCGCATACAACCTAAAACCACAAGAACCTGACCTTCCTGCCCTCGACAAACTGATCCGCAAGGCAATACCTTTCGGACATAACAAGAGGTCAGAGAACGAAGGGAGAGCGCTGCTCTCTAAATATTGCAAGCCGCACATATTGCACAATGCAAACGCAGTAGCGCGTGAGCTAGGTGGTAAGACCAATCCTGCTGAGCAGATCGGAACCTTGGGTGGTGGAAATCACTTCATTGAGATAGGTTACGAGTGTGGCGATTACTGGCTTTTCATCCATTCCGGAAGCCGTCATTTCGGCAAGACGGTTGCAGACTATCATCAGCAAAAAGCTGTTGAACTGTGCAAATCCATGAGCATTAACATAATGCAGGGTATGGAGTACCTGCCTATGAAATTAGGTGGGGAAGATTACCTCAGTCACATGAGAGTTGCACAGGAGTTTGCGACAGCCAACCGGTATGTTATGATGCGTATCATTCTCGATATACTCGGACAACCATATAATGCGGAGCATTATTTTGAGAGTGTCCACAACTTCATAGGTCCTGACAATATCTGCAGGAAAGGCGCTATCAGCGCTTATGAAGGTGAACGTGTAGTGATACCGCTCAACATGGCTCAAGGGACCATCATCGGAACCGGTAAAGGCAACGCACGATACAACTTCTCAGCACCTCACGGAGCTGGAAGGAAGTACGGACGAAACGAAGCCAAACGCAAACTGAACGATGAGCAGGACACCGAGATGACCATGGACGAGTTCAAGTCAAGGATGGACGGGATTTATTCTACATCGGTCGTTGAAAGAAACATCGATGAGTCACCGATGGCTTACAAAGCACCGGAAGATATTCTGCCACATCTGGTAGAGACGGTTGACATAAAATATTTTGTACAGCCGATCTACAATGCAAAGGCGTGAGTACTATGCGGAGAAGATGGTATGAATAATCGTGCAGTAGATTTACGCAGTGACAATGATAAAGAGAACAATGTTTATCGATATCTGGATGTATCGACTGGTAACATCACACAGAACGATAGTGAATTACTTGCTAACTGTAAATCTGTTATCGTTGTTAACAGAGAATATGGTCACTTTGTACATGTTAGAGAATTGTACGATACTAAATTTACAGAGATGGTCAACGAAGGTTTCAGTGAATCATTCATCAAAGTGATTGTTAAAGCGATGATGCTTGATTGTAGCTGGATACTTTTTGATGCTGATGCTGAGTTACATCAGGACTTAGATAAGTATGATTGGTAGTGCGGAGCACTATGACCAGATCCTATCATTCTCGAAGTCGGAGAAGACGGCGCAAGATACAGTGTACACGACAGCGCCGTTCTTACCGAACTCAAAATAGAACGCGGCGAGCTCACGGCATCTATGATCCGGTAGTAGAACGCCACGACATATACTGGAATTAAAGGAGATTATTATCATGAAAGTTACTCTTAATTGGGAGCAGTCGCTCAACCAATACGGTGAGCGTGTAATGATTTTCAAGGGCGGGCAGAATGTCCAGCCTCTTGACACATTACCTCTGCAGTATCGCGAGAAGGATACAACAATGGATGTTGGAATGGGTGGAGACATCATCATATCAACTCCAAACAACACTTATGTGCTTAAGGAAGGTACTGAGTACACTGTCGAAACTGCTAAGAAGATCAGGACAGCAGTGAGGACGGCAGGTAAGAATCTTGATAAGGTCAACAAGAACATCAAGAAGCTTGAAAAGAAGTGGGTCGGTCGTACCGTCCAGTTCGTAGTTTAAGCGGGAAATTCATCCCGCTCTTATTTGTCTCCGTAACTCAGTTGGCTGGTCACCGGTTCAAGTCCGGTCGGAGACTTTGAGCTTAGCTCATTACTATTTTACATTAGTCGTGCTATTGCTATTTAAATGCAGGAAGTTTACACGGATTCTTGAGAATAAGTGGCATACCACTATTGCGGCAGTGAGTTCGAGTTTCCTTTGTGTAGTTGAATAATATACATATGATGCAAATCTTGCTCTTTGCAGTATTGATGATGAGTTATAATTTACATAAAAAGAATATCAAGTAGTAGCTTTTTTATAAAAATCATCCTTTTTACTATTTTTAATTCCATTAAAATCCACTCCCACAATACTTGTTGTACGATTACTACCAGTTAGATATTTAATAACACACTTCATTTTGTTTTTCATGGTTTTGGATAGGTATCGTAAATGTGAAGGTACTTCCTTTCCCAAATTCACTTTCAACACGTATTTCCCCTGAATGCATCTGTACATAGTACTTAACAATTGAAAGTCCTAAGCCAGTTCCACCATAGACACGGTTAGAGGAGGAACTCACCTGCTTAAAAGAGTCAAAAATACGTTGTTGCTCGTGCACAGGGATTCCAATGCCATCATCAGATATCGATATCTCAATATTGTCCCCATTTATTTTGCAATCGATCCATACTTTGCCTTTTATGTCAGTGAATTTGATGGCATTGCTAAGAAGGTTGTACATGATCTGTTTGAGCTTAATCTCGTCAGCATACACTTCTATATCTTCACACTCGTCATTGAACTTGAAATCAATGGATTTCTTCATTATCATAGGTTCCATTGAAGATATGACCTCAGCGATTGTTTTGTGCAGATCTGTTTTTTCAGGTTCAAATTTCATATTGCCGGATTCAACTTTGGAAATATCGAGTATATCATTAATCACATCCAGCAGATGACTCCCACTGTTTAGGATATTTGAAACATATTTCTTCTGTTTGTCATTTAAATAGCCAAATGTGTTATCCAACAGAACCTGGGAAAAGCCGAGAACTGAATTTAACGGCGTGCGTAATTCATGGCTCATATTAGCGATAAATTCCGATTTGGTACGACTTGAATCCTCTGCAAGGATTTTAGCTTCAATAAGAGCAAGTTCTGCCTTTTTGCGTTCGGTGATATCGGTTAAAAATAACGTAAGTCCGATAATATTTCCCTGATTGTCTTTAAGTGGGCTGTATACATTTTCATACCACCGCCTTTCAAGTGACGTATCTCCATATTCTTCAATTAGGGTAAACGCTTCGCCTGCAAGTGCCCTATCAAAGTTCTTTTTTGCTTTCTCTTTATCTGCATCATTTTTGATGTAGGTGAGCATACTGATTCCAACTTCAATACGGACACCCCATATTTGCTCCATTGTTGCCTGGTGATTTGTGTTGAAAGCAATGTAACGATACTCTCTGTCAATAGCGAATATGACAACATCGTTAGGACTTTCAAGTACTCCCTGCAAGAGATTGTATGCCTGCCTGTACTCCTGCTCAGTCTTCTGCAGTGCTTTTTCGGTTAGTTTACGCTCGGAGATATCAAGAACAAAACCATCTACTATGAAAGTTTCTCCTTTCATGTAACTGCTCATTCTCGCGTTAACTAATATCCAGATGTTCTTACCATCTGAGCATACGATCTCATATTCAAAATTCTCAACATGGCCTTGATCTTTAAGGATGTTTATTAGTTCTTCACGGCTTTTGGGATTAACATACAGCTGTTTCCCCATCTCCTGGAAGTAACTCGTGGCTTGCTCAGGAGTATTCAGGCCTAAAATACGGGCCATCTCCGGATTTGTCTGAATCACTTTTTTTTCGGAGCTTATACGGAACATTCCCACAGGGACATTATCGATAAAGTTCTGGAGCTTTACCTCATTCTCTTTTAAGGCAGCCTGAGATTTTTTGCGGGTCAACTGGTTCTTAAGAATACTTCCAAGTAGCACTGTTCCAATCGGATAGATCAGCATTACTGGCAGGCTTATCTCCCTCATAACCTCCAGAGAATAAGGCCATGGAAGCAATAACATGCAAAGAATCATGACAACGTGTACAAGAATACCTAAAGCGTATAGATCGAACTTGCCGAAGAGCTGTTGCATTCTTTCATAATAATGCCTCCACAATAGTCCGAGTGCCACAGCGCTAACTGTTGTCATGACACCAACAATTGCACCAACACCAACAAGATAGAGACGGTAAGAAATAACAATTAATCCTCCGATAACTGTAGGGAAAAATCCAAAGAAAAGACCAACTATGCTTAGCAGAATGGTACGTGTATCATAGAATACTCCCGGGGCAAGTTCCCAAGGGTT
>DAZF01000054.1 GCA_002507205.1 Methanolobus sp. UBA32
CAAAACCAATCATTCTTGTAAGCAGATGTCTTGAGTTCGATAAAGTGCGCTATAACGGCCAGGTCATTCCTTCCAGGATAGTGCATGATATAATGCCTTTTGTTGATTTCATCAAAGTATGCCCGGAAGTTGAGATCGGCCTTGGGATTCCCAGGGATCCTTTGAGAATTATTAAGCAGGATGATGAATATCGGCTTGTTCAGCCAAAGACAGGAGAAGACTTTACAGAGAGGATGAATACCTTTACGAACAATTTCCTTGACGGGCTTGGAGATATAGACGGTTTCATATTCAAAGGCCTTTCTCCAAGTATGGGGATTGACGATGTCAAGGTCTACGCAGGTGCACATATGGCTCCGGTAGTTGAAAGGAATGCAGGACTGTTTGTAAGGGAGGTTATTGCCAGGTACCCCGGTTATCCGATAGAAGAGAATGAACGATTGCGTAATATTCGTATACGACATCATTTTCTGACCCAATTGTACACCTTTGCCGCTTTCAGGCAGGTGAAAGCAGAATCTTCTCTTGATTCATTGCTTGAGTTCCATAAAAATAACCGTTTTCTGTTCATGACCTATAATACTGAAATTCTCCTGGATATGTCAGAATTACTGGGATCAGGGAAAGAAACCGGCAGTTTGTTTAGGGAATATGAGTCTTTGCTAAAACGACTAATGAGGAAACCAGGTTCATTGACCTTGAAAATTGAAACTGCAAGAAGCATGTTCTCCATGTTTGCAGATACAACACAGGCGGAGAACTCTTTCTTTGAGGACATGCTCGGACGTTTTAAGAACAACTGGATAAGTGAAGATGCTGTCATTGAAGTATTAAGGATGTTTTCATCACGCTCTTATGGAGTGGATTCTTATGAGGACACATTCCTGTACCCATATCCTGAAGAGATAAAGGGACAGGTTGATGAGACCAGAGAAAAAGACTACTGGGACAAATAATCCGTTTTTTTTTTGTATGAGGTGATATGATGTATCGTTTTCAGGAAGAAATATATTCATGTATAGATTGTGGTAAATGCTGGGATGTCTGCCCGGTCAACATGGTCACAGATGGTAACCGTTTTACCCCTCAGGGAAAGATCGCAACCCTGGCGAAGATAGTTGCAGGTGAGGAGCTTACACAGGATGAGTACGATAATATCTATCTTTCATCACGCTGCGGTGCATGTGATGATGTTTGTCCTGTAAAAATTCCTATCACAGATATCATACAGTATGAGAGAGAACTGCTGGCGAAACAGGGCAGGGAACCTCCAAAGACCACAGCTATTTCAAATAACATAATTGAGCATAACAGTCCCGGAGCCAAGGACCCTTCAAAAAGGTTTGACTGGGTTACTGATGACCTTGATCTTGCCGAAAGTTCAGAGATCGCTTATATGGCAGGCTGCTGGGTATCATATAGCCAGCAGGATGTTGCCAGAGCCACTATCCGCCTGCTCAATCATGCAGGAATAAGACCAATGATACTGAAGGAGGAGAAATGCTGCGGACTTTTCCTTATTGATAGTGGTCATTTTGAGCAGGCTGCTGAGCATGCAAAAAAGTTCGTGGATTATATCGAGTCACTTGGAGTGAAGAAGGTCATAGCCTCCTGTCCGGGTTGCTATCTTGTCCTTAGTCATGATTATCCTGAGCTTTATCGTGAACTGAACTTTGAGGTTGAACATTCCCTGAATGTCTTTAAGGATATGATTGATAAAGGCATCCTGAAACCAGAGAAGCTTGACCTTACTGTTGCTGTAAGGGATGCCTGTCCTTTGAGAGATTCAAAAGATGTACCACGCAGCATTCTCGCAAGCATGGGTGTGGAAGTGAAGGAACTCTTTGACGGCAAACAGGTGTGCTGCGGAGGACCTGCTGGTCTTAAACCAAACTTCCCGGAAATTGCAAATGATATCGCTATGCTGACGGTGCAGAGTTATAAGGATAAAGCTGACATGCTGGCTTCATACTGTCCTTTCTGTGTGCATCATATGTCAGGTGCCTGTGAGTCCAACGGTGAGGAAATGAACATCAAGGATGTTTCGGTGCTACTGGCTGAAAGTGTGCTTGGCGAGGATTTCATTAGAAGATAAGCCTGAAACTTCGGGTTTCATTGTTCTTGCAGGAATTGTGCTTGTTTCACTTGCTTTCCTTGTAAGCAGAAAACAGAAATTTGAATAAGAAAGGGCAACTTGCCCTTTAAATTACTTTTTTAATAATCAGGTCAAGTGTCAGATATGGTATCCGACACAGAAACGGTAGACAACTCTTAGCTCATCCAGTTCTTTTGAATCAAACTGAAGCTCATTCTTATTTGCTAAATACTTCAGATCACCAAAGTCCTTGAAGACAACTTCACAATTAATGTTCTCCGGGAGCTGTGCCTTGAAACTATCACATTTCCTTGCTATCTCATTTACAAGCTGTTTTGTGTCTTCTGAACTGAAAGTTGCACTATGAGCAGGAGAATAAACAACTTCCGTGGTCAGTTTCTCCCTGTCGATGAGATTCATCCAGAAACCATTGATCACTGTCTCATCCAGCATGTAGTCCTGTATCTCAAAACTTTTGTTTATTACATTCTTCAAATCGGAACACCTGATATTTTCATAGGTTTCAAAACTTAAAACTGTTTTTGTGATGTTCTTTCAGGTAGCTACAACAATGTATAAAAAAGGACGTTGCGGAGTAATTCTCCGCACAATTTCAAATAAATAATTCAATTATAGTCATTAACTAAACAT
>DAZF01000014.1:0-69922 GCA_002507205.1 Methanolobus sp. UBA32
TTAAAGAACCTTTAGCAGGGAACTGCACACCGGGTTAATCCCATCAATCATAACATATATATTAGATGATGGTATTCATAGGAAGCACTTCGCCAATCACATTAACACATTATCAGATTGACTCCCAAGTTCATCGATCTGGTAAGTATCTAGTATCTAAATCGTATCTAAAACTTAAACCGTACATATTTAATTAAATCTAACTTACAATTATCAGGAGGAAGCTAATGGCAAAAATGCACACCCGTAGGAAAGGAAACTCCGGACCTACAAGACCACTTCGCACAGAAGCACCTGCATGGTCAACAATGACCACTGAAGAAGTGACAAACGTAGTAAATGACATGTGGAAACAGGGTATCAGCACAAGTGAAATTGGAATGGTACTCAGAGACAAATACGGCGTACCTGATGTCAAACTCGCTACAGGTAAGAAGATCACACAGATACTCAGAGAAAGTGGTGAGAAATTCGCTGTACCTGAGGACCTGTACAACCTTATCGTAAAGGCTATCGGACTGAGGAAACATATGAACAACAATCACAAAGATGTTCACAACAAGCGTTCCCTTCAGAACATTGAAGCCAAGATCAGAAGATTGGTCAAATACTACCAGTCTACAAAGGTTCTTCCAGTTGAATGGAAGTACAAGCCTGAGACAGCTGAAATGCTGATTACCAGATAAATAATATATACTAATGTTTGGCCGAAAGGTCAAACTCAACTCTTTTTTTCACAGTCCTTTTTTGCTTAGTGTTGACTATACAACATTATCAATTTTAAAATACATTAGAAGGTAACATATAAATTGTTTTAAAGAGCATTACATTCCATGAAAGCGGTCATTCTTGCAGCCGGTGAAGGTAGAAGATGCCGGCCTCTTACACTTACAAGATCAAAAGTAATGCTTCCGGTTGCGAACAAACCCATTCTCGAGCACATCATCAATGCCCTTGTAGAGAACGACATCAAGGACATTGTTCTGGTAGTCGGATATGAAAAAGAACGCATTATGGACTATTTCGAAGATGGGCTCAATTTTGGTGTCAAAATAAAATACGTCGAACAAAAAGTACAGATCGGAACGGCACATGCCATTCTCCAGACAAGTAATATGATCATCGGCCAGGATGAAGAGAAGTTCATTGTTGTGAACGGAGACAATATAATAGGTGCCAGGGCAATATCTGATCTAATAACCGGAGCAGAAGGCGATGCAACACTCCTTGCCTGTAAAAAGGATGACGTCAGTGGCTATGGAGTAATAGTTGCAAAAGGGAAACGTGTCAGCGAGATAATTGAAAAACCCAAGACCCTTGTAAGCCACCTGATCAATACAGGAATCTATCTTTTCAGGCAGGACATTTTTGAAATGATAGAAAAGACACAGATATCTGCAACGGGTGAATATGCCATCACAGATACTCTTCAGGCAATGATCGACAATGGAATGAATGTGACAATGACAGCAACCAATGCAGAATGGCTTGATGCTGCCTACTCATGGAACCTGCTGGAAGCGAACACAATTGTACTTGGTGATCTTGACCCTGATACTGCAAATGCAAAGATAGAAGATGGAGTTAATATAAAAGGCAGTGTATCCATTGGAAAGAACACCACCATCAGAGCAGGATCATATATAGTAGGACCTGTTGTCATTGGAGATAATTGTGACATCGGACCAAATGTCGTCATTCTCCCATCCACATGTATCGGCAATAACGTTTCAATAGCTTCATTCTCGTATATCAAAAACAGTATCCTCATGAACGATGTACGTGTCAGCACACACAGTAACGTATCCAGTTCAGTTATCGGAAGTAACGTTTCGACAGGACCTAACTTCATCACAGAAGAAGGGGATGATATGCTTATACAGATCGAAGGCGAGCTTCAAAGTGCAGGAAAGCTCGGGACCGTTATAGGCGATGATACAGAGATTGGAGGCAACGTCCTTGTCCGTGCAGGGAACATGCTATCCGTAAATTGCCGCATAAATTCAGGTAAAACAATCTCTGAGGATATCCCTACAGATTCTATAGTAATTTAGGGTGAAAAAATGTGTGGAATAGTTGGATATATTGGGGATGGCCAGGCGGTACCTGTTATACTTGAATCACTCAAAATGCTGGAATACAGGGGCTATGATTCAGCAGGTGTTACAATTTTCAACGGATCACTTGAAACGTACAAGGTCGCTGGAAGAATAATGAATCTGGAAGCCATAATTCCGGAGGGTCTACAGGGAAGTACCGGCATAGGGCATACAAGATGGGCAACACACGGTAAACCGGAAACCAGAAATGCTCACCCACATCTTTCAGCTAATGTGTCAGTAGTCCACAACGGGATCATTGAGAATTATATGCAACTCAAAGAAAGGCTGACAGGTCTTGGCTACGAGTTCAAGTCTGATACGGATACTGAAGTTATCGCTCATCTTTTGCATTTCAATATGAATTGTAATGGTAAGAAATGTCTGCTTGATGGCCTGACAGAAACAATAAAAGAACTTGAGGGGTCATATGCAATTGCAGCACTGTGTGCTGAAGAGCCGGGCATACTGGCTTTTGCCAGAAAGGACAGCCCCCTGGTCATTGGTATTGGCAACGGCAGCAATTATGCTGCGTCAGATGTTACTGCTTTTTTAAAGCATACTAAGAAAGTAATATATATCAACGACAATGAGATCGGGCTTTTAAAATCAGACTCAATTGACATATTCGATCTTGATGGAAACAGCATTTCCAGAGATACGGAAACCATAGAATGGTCACTTGAAGCTGCTGAAAAGGCAGGTTACGAGCATTTTATGCTAAAAGAGATACATGAGCAGCCCACTTCAATCCAGAATACGTTTGCAGGTAAATTATCCGAACTTGAGGGAACCGTTACACTGGATGAGCTCTATCTTGAACGTGACGAAATCAAACGACTCAAAAGAGTTACAATTATAGCCTGTGGAACTTCATGGAATGCAGGCATACTTGGCAAATACCTCTTTGAAAAACTCGCTGGCCTCCATACTGACGTGGAAACCGCATCAGAGTTCAGGTACAGTAACCCGGTGCTTTGCGGAGAGGAGTTGACAATTGCCATCACCCAGTCAGGAGAAACTGCTGATACCCTGGCTGCAGTAAGAAGTTCAAGTTCTTACGGATGCCGTAGCATTGCAATCACAAACGTTGTGGGTAGCACCATTACCAGAGAATCGGATAGTGTGCTATATACAAGGTCCGGGCCCGAAATAGGAGTTGCTGCAACGAAGACCTTCACAGCCCAGTTGGTAGCACTGTACATGCTTGCCATCCATCTTGGAAGAATAAGGGGTGTCGTCAGCGCAAACGAGGCAAAGGACCTTATCGTCGGGATGAAGCGTCTTCCGGGTCAGATACAAAAGATTCTCAACAAAAAAGAGATAATTAAGGAATGTGCTGCACAGTTTGCAGACAAGAGAGATTGTTTCTTCATCGGTCGCTACCTGAATTATCCTGTGGCTCTTGAAGGGGCACTGAAACTGAAGGAGATCTCATACATACATGCCGAAGGTTACGCAGCGGGTGAACTCAAACACGGACCTCTGGCACTTATAACAGATGAGACTCCCGTGGTTGCAATAGCCACCAGAGGGCATACATATGAGAAGATACTCAGTAACATCAAGGAAGTAAAGGCACGTAATGCCACTGTCATTGCGGTGGCTGATGACGATGATACTGAGATAGACAAGTACGTTGATATTGTGCTTCGTGTGCCTTCTTCACATGAATTGCTTGCACCTGTACTTTCTTCAGTAGTATTGCAATTGCTTTCATATTATACAGCACTGGCAAAGGATTGTTCTATTGACAAACCAAGGAACCTTGCAAAGAGTGTAACCGTTGAATGATCATTTTATTTTAAGAGAGGATATTGAATGAAATTATTTGGTTCATCAGGCATCCGGGGACTTGCAAATGTAGAAGTCACCGTTGACCTGGCTCTGAAAGTGGGAATGGCTCTTGGAAGATCAAAGAAAACCGCAGTCATCGGAAGGGACCCCCGTGTAGCCGGAGAGATGATAGAAAATGCGATCATCTCAGGTCTCATGTCAGCAGGATGTAATGTTATCCGTGCAGGCATTCTTACCACACCGACTCTTGCATATGCTGCCCGCAATTATGACTGTGGAGTGATGATCACTGCATCACACAACCCTGCACAGGATGTCGGAATCAAACTCTGGAACCCTGATGGAATGGCATTTGATTCCACCCAGCAGGAAGAAATTGAGTCTATCATCGAGAAAGAGGATTTTGTCAATGTTCCATGGAACAGGATAGGAGAATTAACATCATACGAGAATGCGGTCAGGGACCACATTGATATGATACGCAGCCACTCCACAGGTGCACCCATGAGGGTTGTTGTGGATTGCGGCGGTGGTGCAGGCGGAACCATAACTCCATTCCTTTTACGCGAGATGGGATGTGAAGTGATCACGCTTAACTCGCAGATCGACGGACATTTCCCTGCACGTAATCCGGAACCTAAAGACTCCAATCTCTGGATGCTGAAAAGAGCAGTTACTGAGTTCAAGGCTGAACTTGGTATCGCGCATGATGGTGATGCTGACAGGATGATGGCTGTGGATGAGAACGGCGTGTTTGTGTCAGGTGACGAAATGCTTGCCATCTTTGCACGCTATGAATGTAAAGACAATCCTAAAGTGGTAGTCCCTGTGGACACCTCAATGATAGTCGATGATGCACTGCCAGGTTCCACTATTATCCATACACGAGTCGGCGATGTATATGTCGCAGAGGAGATGAAGAAGCAGAAAGCCGATTTTGGCGGAGAGCCATCCGGAAGCTGGATATTCCCTAGGATATCCTATTGCCCGGACGGGATCTATGCTGCAGCCCTGCTTGTTGATATAGTCAAAGAGAAGAAACTCTCTGTGCTTAGAGAGGAATTACCACAGTACCCCACACTCAGAAGTACGGTTGAATGCGATAATTCCCGAAAATCGGAAGTAATGAAAGCTATCAGCTCAAAGCTTGCGACCATGGGGGAAGTTTCAAGCATCGATGGTATCAGAGTTGACATGGAAGATGGCTGGGTATTGGTCAGGCCATCGGGAACTGAGGCAAAGATAAGAATTACAGCAGAAGCCAGGAAGAATGTGAAAGAACTCCATGCAAAGATTGAGACTATTGTGAAGGAGTGCCTTCAATGAAAGTGGTCATACTTGCTGCCGGTGAAGGTACACGGATGAGGCCACTGACAGCATCCAAACCAAAGGTGATGCTCCCGATAGCGAACAAACCCATGATGGAACATACCATTAACGCGGCTGTTGCTGCAGGGATCAGGGAATTCCTTATTGTTACAGGATACCGTGAAGATGCAATTATGGAGTATTTCAAGAATGGAAGCCACCTTGGGATCAGTGTGGAGTATGTGCATCAGGAAGAGCAGCTTGGAACTGCCAACGCCATAGGTTGTGCGAAAGACTACGTTAAAGGGCATTTCATTGTTCTCAACGGAGATATGCTTGTAAGCACAGAACACATCAGACACCTGATATCCAGGTCAGAGGATGCCATTATCAGTGTAAAGGAAGTTGAAGATCCTTCACAGTTCGGTGTCATTGAAAACAATGAAGAAAGAGTCACACGGATCATTGAGAAACCAAAAAAACCGGCAACAAATCTTGCAAATGCAGGAATATATCTTTTTGATGATGTTATTTTTGAGTACATCGATAAAACAGGGAAATCAAAAAGAGGAGAATATGAAATCACGGACTCACTGCAGATGATGATAGATGATGGCTGCAGTGTTGGTTATGAGATACTAACCAGTGACTGGATAGATATTGGAAGGCCATGGGATATGCTGGATGCAAACAAGGTGCTACTTGAGAATATCGATAATACTCACGAAGGCACCGTTGAGCCTTATGCGACCCTGCATGGGAACGTCAGGGTTGGCAAGAACACAATTATCCGCAATGGTGCTTATATAGTCGGACCGGTGGTCATTGGCGAGAACTGTGATATCGGGCCAAATTGTTTCATCAGGCCTTCAACTGCTATTGGCAATGATGTTCATATCGGTAATGCTGTTGAGATTAAGAACAGTATAATAATGGATGGCACTAAAATAGGACATCTCAGTTATCTCGGTGACAGTGTCATAGGCACAGCCTGCAACTTCGGTGCCGGTACAAAGGTTGCGAACCTGCGCCACGATAATAAGAACGTAAAATCAATGGTCAAGGGTGAACTGGTAGACACCGGTCGCAGGAAACTTGGCGTCATCATGGGAGATGACGTTCACACAGGCATTAATACAAGCATCAACATCGGTACGGTAATGGAACCGGGAAGTTCCACTATGCCCGGTGAAGTTGTTATGTACAAAAGAAAAACTAATTAAGGCACGTTACTATCATTACCCCGGAGATTCGGATGAACTTTAATATAGAGATGCAAAAACTCAAAGAACTGGCAAGAGAAGCAGCGGATGTCTTTGAAAAGCATGACCATGTGCGTGTCATTTCACACAATGATGCTGACGGCCTTACATCTGCAGGAATAATCTGCCAGGCACTCATGAGAAAAGACATCCGTTTTCACACTACTATCGTACCCAGACTTGACAGATCCGTGGTCGACATAGTGAAGGCAAGTGCTGCAGACGATGACCTTGTACTTTTCTGCGATATGGGTAGCGGGCAGTCAGAAATCATATCTGAGATAAAACAGGAGATCGTTGTACTGGACCACCATGTTCCGGTGGGGAAAACACCTGCAAAAGTTCTTGTAAATCCCCATCTTGTTGGAATTGACGGAGCAATGCATATTTCCGGGTCAGGAACTACTTTCTTTGTGGCAATGGAAATGGAACCTGCAAACATAGACCTTGCAGGACTTGCAATTGCAGGTGCCGTAGGTGATAAACAGCTTTTCAGCACCCTTAATGGCCACATACTGGAGGAGGCCGTAAATGCAGAAGTAGTGACCGTTAAAAAAGGACTTCGGATTGGTGACGGAGACCTGGCCAAAGTACTTGAGTACACACCTGAACCTTATCTGGATATCACCGGTGACAGGGAGAAAATTGATAATTTCCTTGATATTCTAGGGCTTCATGGCAATATTGAAGACCTCGACCCAGACCAGACCAAGAAACTAACATCCGCAGTCGCACTTAAACTTGCAAAACATGCCAGTCCAGAAGCTATAGATGCCGCTATTGGTGATGTGTACATCCTAAACAAGGAGATAGTGCACAATGTCTATGACCTCGTTGCAATACTGAACACCTGTGGCAAGGCCGATAAAGGTGGCATGGGGCTGTCCATCTGTATGAAGAATGACACACACCTTGCAGAAGCAACGGACATGGCAATGTCCCACCAGATATCCATTGTAGAGAATATCAAAAAAGGCATGGATATGGTAAAGCAGGGAAATAGTATCGGCTACCTGATAGGTGAGGAAATGGAATCCACAGGCATGATAGCCAGTACTTTCGTCAGGTATGTCAATCCTGAAATGCCATTCGTTGCTGTTAATCAGGTAGAGGATCTGGTAAAGGTTTCTGCAAGAGGCACCCGTGCACTTGTGGAAAAGGGACTTGACCTGTCTTTTGCGCTCCGAGAAGCTGCTAAGCTGGTAGGTGGCGAAGGAGGAGGACATAATGTGGCATCCGGTGCCTCGATACCTCCGGGAACGGCAGAACAGTTCATCGCCAAAGTTGATGAGATCGTTGCAGAACAACTCCCCCGTAAGGAGCAGAGTGAATGAAAATTACCACTACCATCGAGTTCAAAGATGAAGGTGCCATGCAGGTAGCTAAAAGGATTGCAAACTCACTGGCCCCTGATAACCTGACAAACATGCGTACAGAGGTCAAAGATGATAGTGTATGCATTCATATCACTACTGAGAAGATCACATCACTAATAGCTACAGTCGATGACCTGCTGATGAATGCAAAAATAGCAGAAGAGATCGCTGAAGATCTCGATGAGTGAAGTATTCAAATATTACTTTTTTTATTCCCACAGATGCCTGTTGTTATCGATCAGAGCATTCTGCTCCTCTATTCTTGAACGCTGGTATATGAGTGCCGCCGGATGGTATATCTTCAGGAGAGTATACTTTTCATGCACTATTCGGGGGACACCCCATTCAAGTTTCTCACCGTTGCAAAAGGCTTTTTCCGCGGTGTTGCCAAGCAGGATTATCACCTTTGGGTTAAGGAGCTCTATCTGAGCCTGAAGAAAAGGCTTGCATGCATTTATTTCACTTTTCAGAGGATTGCGATTATTTGGAGGACGGCACTTTATGGTGTTTATCACTGCATAGTCGTCCTCGGAAAGACCCATGTAAGCGACCATTCCATCCAGATTCTTGCCGGCTCTGCCGCAGAAAGGGATGCCAGTCTCATCTTCATTCTTGCCGGGGGCCTCACCCACGAAAACTATCTTCGGACTGCGGGAACCTTTACCGATGACCCTGTTTGTGACCGTTTTGTGAAGCTGACAGTCAGTGCATATACTGATCTCATCCTCTATCCCTTCAAATCCCTGCTCTACAAGTTCACTCACTGAACGTACTGCCATCTCATCACCTTGCAAAATCATTTAATTCGGATCCTATAATTCAGGTCTCTTTTGTTTTTCGGCCTGCAATGCTTCCATGAAACGAATCTGTTCCGAGATGAAGGAATTATATGGAGTTTCCAGACCCAATTTTTTTGCTCTTGCCACTATGGCACCGTTGAGGAAATCGATCTCGGTCTTTCTTCCTGACGAGATATCCTGGAGCATTGATGAATGGTGTTCTGCTGTATTCGGGAGCTGGAAATCATACAGGTAATTAAGATATTCATCCGCGCTTTTCCATGGAAAGACAACTCCTTCTGCTTCTGCGACCATGAAGGCCTCTTTTACCACATTGACAATAATATTCCATGCATGTTTATTTTCCAGTTTCCCGTAAGGAACACCCATAACAGCACCAAGAGGATTGAGGGCTGAATTATATAATACCTTGGACCAGACAGAGTTCATTATGTTCTCTGTTCCTGTGACCTGTATCCCGGCAGTTTTTACAAGTTCCACCAGTTGAAGTACACCCTCATCCAGACCTGAAGGGAACCTGCCAAGGTTCATCGGACCGGTTTCCACGGAAACATTGACCTGTGCATCGCCTGACCATTCAAATCCGGTTATAATGGTACCGCCGATCACCTTATCGGTATACCTGGCAATGATCTCTTCGTTGCCTATTCCGTTCTGCATACTGATGACTTCTTTTCCTTTGATAATCTCTGAGAACTGATTGCATATTGATTCAGTTGCAGTGGACTTGGAAGTGATGAATATGTAATCATAATCATTTTCCGGCACATCTTCAGAGCAGCTGAAATTATAGGTTTCTTCTCCCCAGAGACCTGTCATCTTAAAACCTTCTTTCTTTATCCTGTCAGCATGCCTCTGACGGCAGACCGCATGCACATCACAAACCGAAGACAGTTTTGCAGCAAGTGAAAGACCCACTGCTCCTGCACCTAATATCAGGACTTTCATAGAGCACCTCATTTTCTGGTTTAGATGTTTTTTTTCCGTTAAAAGAATAACTCTTGGATGGTATCCAATAAAGAGAAGCTCTTAATTAGCAAAAGATACATCATGCATAAAGTAACCAGACACAGAGAAATATTTGTGGAAATCAGGTATCTTAGCTTACTTATCACTGCTGAATTATCATAATCACAAAAAGGAATGGAATCATAATGGAAGCAAAGAAAAGAGATGAATGCTGTCCGGCAGATAAACCGGAAGGTGTCGGAGCTGTAATCAATTTCAAATTCAGGCTGGAGTGTTCACTTAAGACCAGTGCCGATGCAACACAGGCTGCCGACGTTATCGGTGAATACATACATGAGGCTAATCACACAATTCTTACCAAAGGAGCACCTGAGGGACAGGGTGCAAAGGTCACGGGATGGAGAGTCGAGGGTGACAGGATAAAACTCATCATCGAATCCGGCAGGCATGTCCGTGTACATGATGCATTGTTCCGTATGAGAAAACCACTTGCAGGAAAGCTTGGAAAAGATTTCAAGATAGGTATCCGCGGAATAGAGGTTGACTCATATACTATTGAAGTGCCTTCCGAAAAAGAACTTCCCCCAATGAAGATTCCCTATGTCAGCGAAATGAAGTATGAGGATGGAAGCATCAAGCTTGTGCTTGATGTTGATGAGGCCGCAATGTCAAACCGTGTTCCTGACAGGATACTTTCCCTGATGGAAGATAAACTGGAGCAGGGAGAATACGGTGGAAAGACCGAGCACTGGAACGTACTGTGGCAGAGCGAAAAGAAGGAACATGCATTCACAGAAGATCCTACCAAGGCAATGATGGAAGCCGGATGGCTTAAAAGAGGTGCCAGTAGAGGACAGTGGATACATGGTCCGCAGTCCACCAAAATGTTCAGGACATTCGAGAAGATAGTTCTTGACGAACTTCTGGAACCATTAGGATACAGGGAAATGATCTTCCCTAAACTTGTACCATGGGAAGTCTGGCAGAAATCAGGACATGCAAAGGGTGTTTATCCTGAGATATATTATGTATGCCCACCAAAGACCAGAGACCCTGAATTCTGGGAAGAGGTCATTGATCATTATAAGGTAACCCTTGAAGTTCCTACATCCCTTATCAAAGAGAAGATCGGAGACCCGATCGGTGGAATGTGCTATGCGCAATGCCCTCCTTTCTGGACTTACCTGCAGGGTGAAACAGTACCTACCGATGAGTTCCCGATCAAGGTATTCGACAGGTCAGGAACTTCACACAGGTATGAGAGTGGTGGAATCCACGGTATGGAACGTGTGGATGAATTCCACAGGATAGAGATCCTCTGGGTCGGAAACAAAGAACAGGTGATCAAGACAGCAAATGAGTTGCACGAGAGATACATGCACATCTTCAATGAGATACTGGACCTCGAATGGAGAAAAGCATGGGTCACACCATGGTTCATGGCACAGGAAGGACTTACCGGAGTTTCAGAACAGACAGAGGCCGGTACAACCGACTATGAAGCAGTCCTGCCTTACCGTGGCGAAGATGGAGAATGGCTGGAATTCCAGAATGTCAGTGTGAATGGCAACAAATACCCATCAGGATTCAATGTCAAATGCCAGTCCGGAGAAGAACTCTGGTCCGGATGTTCTGGTGTCGGACTGGAAAGATGGGCTTCTGCATTCTTTGCACAGAAAGGACTTGACCCTGCAAACTGGCCGGAGGAATTCAGGAAAAGAGTCGGAGAGGTTCCCAGAGGAATCAGGTTCCTTTAATCATTTTGTATTGATGGGAGAAAATCCCATCAAAAAACTATTTTTTAAAAGATTTAAATTGATTTTTTGCTTTATTGTTATTGCTTATGTCTTATTCTGCATTATAATATCGATGAATTCCTTTGTTTCCCTGACAACATCATCACTGCATACTACCGCAGAAATAGCTACAAGGCTGTCGGAGCCACCTGCAATGACACTTTCACAGTTCTGCTTATTGATGCCACCTATTGCAACAATCGGAATGTTTATGGCATCTTTTACAGCCCTGATGCTTTCAGGACCTATACCATCCCCTGCATCAGTTTTTGTGGTTGTGTCAAAGATAGGACCCAGACCCACGTAATCAGCACCATTCTGTTCTGCTTCCAGAGCCTCTTCAACATTGTGGACCGTAAGACCGATTATCTTATCCGGACCCAGAAGATTTCGGGCAGTTGAGATGTGCATATCATCCTGACCTATATGAACACCATCGGCATCAACAGCAAGAGCAACATCCACCCGGTCATTCACAAGGAATATTGCTTCACTGCCACACAGGGTTTTGATTTGCACCGCTTCAAGGATCATATCCTTTGTGCTTCTGGATTTTTCCCTGTACTGGACTATCCTGCATCCTGCAGCAACTGCATTCTCTACATCAGACAGTGTCCCTTTTTTAGACAGACCGGAATCAGTCACAAGGTAGAAGTCTATGAGCTTTAGTAATGATCTTTTATGTTCCATACTCAACTCAGCATTCCTCAAAATTCATCATGGACTGTACTTTTTCATCTGAAAGGTTAAATGCCTCGTCATAGAAATACATCTTGAAAGTTCCCGGACCTGCGGACTTTTCGGCTGCCAGTTCTCCGGCAATTCCAAAATAGCACAATGCATCCTTTGCTGCAACGCAGTAATCTGCATTGACAGCAGCGAAGGAACCGATGACAGATGCTGCCATACATCCTGTACCTACAATCAGGCCCATGGACTCGTTTCCGTTCTTTACAACAAAGGTTCTTTCCCCATCACTTATTATGTCTTCCTTACCGGTCATTACGACAACACATGACCTTGATCGTGCAAACTCTTTTGCAACCTGCTTCGGGTCAGCATCAATTGCTGTTGCTTCAACGCCCCTGGTCTGGGCATTCTCACCTGCAAGCTTTGCAATCTCGGAATAATTGCCTTTGATTATATCAATTCTTACGGAGTCAAGTATCTTTGCTGCCATATCATCACGGAAAGGTGTGGCACCCACACCCACAGCATCAAGAACTACAGGAACGCTCTTCTCATTTGCAGCTTTTGCCGATATGAGCATTGCATTGATCAGCTCTTCGGTGAGAGTACCGATATTGAGCACAAGTGCCGAGGAGATACCCGTCATATCTGCAGCCTCCTGAGGTGCGTGGGCCATTACTGGAAGAGCACCGAAGGCCCGCGTCATGTTCGCACAGTCATATATCGTTACCCAATTGGTTATATGGTGTACCAGTGGTTTTGTTTCCCTTATTTTTTGCAGTGGAAGATTCATATACAAATTGCCCCTTATGTCAGGAAGACATTTTAGTGATAATGTATTTACAATTGTGAATATCCTAGAGAAGGATTTATTACTAAAATACTTTTTGTAATTCACAGTCAGGAAGTAAAACAATTGAGTAAACTCCCAATTGTCGGCCTGAAATCCTTAACCGATTTCTTTATATAGAGATATGCATAGTATAGAAAGCCAATTTATCAGTGCATACCTTATTTCAGAATTATATTATGACAGCTTGTTGAACAATTACATTATATCATTAAGAATTACATCTATCATCAAATCACATTTATTTGGAGGAATTACTTGGCAAGGAAAGTGCAGAGAAAGTTAGACAAATGGAAGTCTAAAACATGGTACAACGTTGAAACACCAGAATTCATGAGCAGAGCTAACATTGGAGTTACACCTGCAGAAACCCCGGAGCAGCTCATTGGTCGTGTTGTTGAGACCACTGTCGGAGAAATTGCTAACGATTTCACAAAGCATAACACAAAGCTCAGACTCGAGATCAACGATGTCAATGGTGACGTTGCAAGTACCAGGTTCCTTGGTCACGAGATCACTACAGATTACCTGCGCTCTATCGTAAAGCGTCAGACCTCAAGGATCGACGCAAATCTTGACGTTACAACAAAGGACGGATACATCGTCAGAGTAAAGCCAATATGCTTCACTGTCAAGAGAGCGAGAACAAGCCAGATAAAAGGCATCAGAGAAGTAATGAACATTATCGTAAAAGAGCGTGCATCAGAACTTAACTACGAGCAGTTTATCGAAGAGGCTATCATGGGCAAGCTTTCCGCAAACATTTACAGGAATGCAAAGTCCATCTACCCACTCAGAAGGGTAGAGATCAGAAAGACAGAAGTAAAATCTGTCCCTGTAAAAGCTTAAATTAATATCCAGGTGGTTCTGACCACCTAATCTTTACTTTTTTTGATGAATTATCCTGTAAAATAACTGCAAGTTTATTCAGATATCCTTAGTTTACGTTCGTATTCATCACGTATCAGTTTCATCATCTTCTGGTTGGCATCAATAACAAATCCGCCAATGTAACCACAGTATTTACAATGGTAGAGGCCTTCGATCCCTCCGGTCTCATAATAGAGATCCGGGCTGCCACAGACAGGACATACTTCGATCAGTTCTTCGTCTTCATCCGATTCCTGAATATCAGTTCGTTCGATATCATTATCTTCCACGACAATATCCTCCTTTTATGCTTACCCCTGATGGACACTGTACCGACAATATAATATGGATTTTTAAAACATATCAAACTATCTGCAAACTACCGGACAGTTCCTGAGGATAAGGACTGAAAAATGTTTGCATCAGAAGATAGTCTGTATTAAATTCCTCTGCTTTAGATATGAACCATTTTTTCAGTTCAAAAACAGAAGAATTATCTTCACGATATTCCTGCAGTTTCTTCATGAAAATGAACTTTTCCCTGACACTGATATTTCGGGAAAAATAACCAAATGCATGCATCAGAGCATTAACAACATTGCCTGTTTCTGCCGGTTTTGAAAGGATCTGCGATAAAAGAGACAGGTATTTTTCATAAACGACCTCAATCGGAAGATCTTCCTTATTTGCAACAATATTGCCCATAACATTCATGATTTGTTTATCGTATGCCATGAACAGAAGTTTGTTCTTTGTATGATACTCAACCAATGAATGCATCTTTGTGGAAGATGAAGTTTCCCTGAAGGATGCCATTGTGAATATTCTGGTCAGGAAATGATCCCTGAGAAGAGAATTCCCTATTTGTTTTTCATCAATAACAGGAAGGTCCGGATAATCCCTTAAAACGGCCTCCGCAAAAAAACCATTTTCATTTTGATGCAGGTACTCATCAGTACCGTTATCAGGGAAAACTTTGCTTGTCCCAATCCCACATGAAGGAGATTTAGATTTAAGAATGAAACCATCAAAATCATCCAGGTTTCCAAGGTATGATCTTGCAAAAGCCTCCATCTTATCCGTAAGATCAAGCCCTGTAGCTGATTGAATAAGTCTTTTCTTATCGCCAAGGATTATGCTGATAGGTTCTCTGGGAACACCCAGACCAATCTCACACTCCGGGCAGACATCGATAAAATCAATATATGCCCTCATGGATCCAACTAAAGGAAATGGAATCATTTCTCCGTCATAACGGCAGGCTGCGAAACCGAGACATTTACTTATCACGATGATGGGGCGTGGGAATCCGGACATTCGAAGAACCTCTATAGTATGTTAATACAGTAAACTACAAAAAAGAGTTTTTGGATAAAAACATATACTAAAAAAAGGAAATAACAGGATTCCCTTTTTATTTATGCGTATAATATGCCACTATTTTCTCGTCCACAGAATCGATTCTGCAGAAACCGAATCTCTCGAACTGCACGACCTTGTTCAGTTCTGTAGCAACCTGCTTCTCGCCAATACCCGTGAAATCACCATCTGGCGAGAGAACCTTTACAGGAACCCCGTCCATTGGAGACCAGTGAACAATTCTCATCTTTTCCTTTTTCATGGATTCCATGGAGTCGCCAAGATACTTTGCCTGCAGAGGTTCCATGGAAGTGATTTCCACGTTATAAAGGTCCTTGAGTCTGAGCTTTGAACCTTCCTGAAGTTTATCAGCGTCTTCCTTGCAGATATAGACCTTGTTGTTCACTTCGATCTCACGGCATCCCCTGTCCTCTGTTGGATGGAGTGCAGGAGTTGTTGTGCATGGTTCTGCATCTGTTATTTCAAGCTCTACCGGATCCCATACGAAGAAGTACCTGTTTGCCACAGAGTCCACAAGCTTGCGGTTCTCTGCGTAGAGAGAATCCATACTGATGCTGATATCAGTTTCACCGACACCCAGCTCTATCATGAACTTGCGGATGGCCTCGGGCAGAATACCCCTCCTGCGGATGGCACGGATTGTTGGAAGACGTGGGTCATCCCAGCCGGAATACTCACCAGCCTCAATAGCCTGACGTAATCCACTGGTACTGAACTTACCGAACTCGTGCATCTTTACACGACCCCAGTGAGTTGTTTTCGGATAGGTCCAGCCCAGGTAATTGTAGATATATGTCTGGCGCTTCTCACTGTCCATCAGGTCCTTACCCCTGATGATATGAGTCATACCGAGTTCATGGTCCTCAATGGCACCCTCAAAGTCAAGCAATGGCCAGACACAGTATTTGTCCCCAACTTCCAGACGAGGGTGCGCTGTCTTTACTATCCTGAAAGCACCAAAATCACGTAATGCCGGATCTTTATGAGTTATATCGGTCTTGATACGCAGGACAGCGGATTTCTCCTCGTACTCACCTGCAAGCATCTTGTCCCAGTGTTCCATGTTTTCCTCAGGACTTGCATTCCTGTGCGGACATGGCTCCTTTGCATCCTTGAATTTCTTGAAATCCGCACCATCACAGAAACAGACATATGCATGTCCCATTTCTATGAGCTTGCGGGCATAATCATAATAGATAGGCACCCTGTCAGAAGCGATGACTATCTCATCAGGGTTTGCGCCGAGCCATTTGCAGTCATCCACATACCAGTCATATGCCTCAAGCATTGGACGCTTTGTCTGAGGGTCGGTATCATCGAAGCGTATGATGAACTTGCCACCGTATTTCTTCACATACTCGGAATTAACAACGATACCACGGGTACTTCCAAGGGTTGGTGGGCCATTGGGATTTGGTGCAAAACGCATTACAACCTGCTGACCCTCTTCAATGTCCAGTGCCTTTAAGCCCTTATCAGGTTCTTTTTTAGTGTTTAACTCCTCAATGAGTTCAGGTGCAATAGCTTCCAGACGAGCCTGCCACTGCTCTGGTGTTTCCTTTGCAACTTCCACAAGGATCTCCTGTATAAGCGGAGTAACGTCCTTTGCCTTGGAACGAAGTTCAGGGCACTCACCCATGACACGACCCATAACAGCACCAATCTGTGGTGCCTGGCCGTATTTGACAGCATTCTGGAGTGCATACTTCTCTATAGTCTTCTTATCTTCATCAGTTAAAGTCATAATAGATCTCCATAAAAATCAGATTAACATGAATAAAGGACCTGGAAAGTTCCATAGTCCTCTTAAAGGTAGACATAATAGGCTGAATTATAAGAACTGAACTTAAAATATATGGTCAGAAGGATTTTCCAATATCTTTTACTACTTCTGCCCTGACAATCAGTTCATCAATATCCTTTTCAAAATCAGAAATAAACTTTTCCACAGAATCACCTGCAATAGCACCGTGTGATGAAGGCTTTATCAGCTGTTCCTGTTCAAGCACACGCAATGAATAACGTACCTTATGCGTAGGCATACCTGTTTCTTCCGCCAGCTTGAGTATGCCAATTGGTCCGCGGCCAATGACCACTTTTAAAACTTCCAGATGGCGCTGGGCAAGTTCCAGCTCCCTGTTAACCTGATCGAATAGCATTATGCAACCTCATTGGTCAAAGTTCCTATTCCTTCTATCTCTACTTCTACAACATCCCCTGGATGAAGCTCACCCACACCCGGAGGAGTGCCTGTTGCAATCACATCACCTACTTCCAGTGTCATTACTCCTGAAATGAACTCTATCAGGTATGGCACATCAAATATCAGGTTGCATATGTTGGAATCCTGCATTACCTCCCCGTTGACACGAGTTACAATTGAAGCATCCTCCGGGTTGAAATCCTCGGCCGGGACTATGAAAGGACCTACCGGAGCAAACGTATCAAAGCTTTTGGCCCTTGTCCACTGCCCATCCTTCTGCTGCAGATCACGAGCCGTAACATCATTAAAACATGTAAAACCGGCAATAACATCATAAGCCCGGTCATAGGTTATATTCTTACATTTTTTCCCGATAATAATAGCCAGTTCAGCTTCATAGTCTACTCTTTTGCTTACTTTTGGATAGAGTATCTTCCCATTCTGCCCTATTACGGCAGATGGGGGCTTGATAAAAAGTATTGGTTCTTCAGGGACACTCAAACCAAGTTCAGTTGCATGGTCATGATAATTAAGACCCACACAAACGATCTTTGAAGGATGTGATGGTGGCAGCACCTCTAAATCGGATAGCTCATACTCCATAACCGCGCCTTCCTGTGAAATTACAGTATTGCCACTTACCTCACCGTAAAACACATTATCATTGCACCTGAATCGTCCAAACATTAGTGCAACTGTTTTGCTTTCATTCTAGATAAGGATGAGTATTCAAGGTGTTTTAAATGCGAGGTGCGGATAATTATTTAAGCACTATAGAAGATTCTGGATTTCTAATGATAATACCAGTAGTCATATCTGCAATTGTGTTCCTTCTTACAGCCGTAAGACAGGTTGGAAACATGCGACTTGAAATATGGCAGATAATGTCCCTGGGTGCCCTGATGGTGCTTCTAACGGACCAGATATCAATAACTGACGCAGTTGATGCTGTGAATATTGATGTTATGTTCTTTCTTTTTGGAATGTTCATCATCGGACAGGCTCTTGAGATGAGCGGATACCTGTCCCACCTTTCGTATCGTTTTTTCAAAAATGCAGGATCAATTGATGCCGTAATACTTTACATACTGTTTGGGATGGGCTTTGCATCGGCATTCCTGATGAACGATACCCTTGCAATAATCGGCACACCGGTTGTGCTGTTGCTTGCAAAAGAGCATCGCATAGAACCTAAACTATTGTTGATGGCACTGGCATTTGCAGTTACCACGGGCAGTGTTATAAGTCCCATAGGAAATCCACAGAATCTCCTGATAGCACTTGGAAGCGATATGAATAACCCTTTCCTCACATTCATCCAACAACTGCTGCTACCTACAGCGATCAACCTTTTCATAGCTTACCTTTTCCTTAAAATATCATACAAGGAACACTTTACATCTTCCTCACTGAACCATACAAAGCAACCGATCACAGATGCCAGACTTGCGGGACTTTCCAGGATATCCCTGGGACTTGTAGTGCTACTGGTCTGCATCAAAATCATGGTGGCATTATCCGGGCTGCAATTCGACATCAAACTGACCTATATAGCCATGATATCAGCACTACCCATACTATTGCTGAGCAAAAGAAGAAAAGAAGTCCTGAAGAATATGGACTGGCATACCCTAACATTCTTTGCGGCAATGTTCATTCTTATGGAGAGCGTATGGGATACCGGTTTTTTCCAGAATGCCATCAATGGTTCAGGAGTGGATATCACCGCGACAGCAGTTATACTCCCAATAAGTGTATTCCTCAGCCAGTTCATATCAAATGTCCCCCTTGTTGCTCTTTACATGCCAATACTCTCACATGCAAATGTAACGACCGGAGGATTACTTGCACTTGCTGCAGGCAGTACAATTGCAGGAAATCTCTCCATACTCGGAGCTGCAAGTAATGTGATAATTATACAGAATGCAGAGCGTAAAGGCAATGTTTCCCTCGGTTTCATTGAGTTTGCCAGAGTGGGGATCCCACTGACCATTACACAGGTATTTGTATACTGGCTCTTTCTGTCATGACAGTAAATTGTTCAGTAAGCAATCCAAATATCGAAAACAAGAAACTGAAAAAACATAAAAAATGAGATGATATCTGATCCCTCAGACATCATTTTACTATTTCCATATGTGAAAGTACCTCCCGGAAATCAAGGAGATTCAAAGAATTGATGATATAAGCAGAACTATAAGCATTGCAACAATGCCTATTGCCCAGAATTTTATTGTTTCATTTAATGGTATCCTGATATCCACAACCTCAACTCCTTGAGAAGCAACTGACTTTGAACCGGCAATAGCACCTGATGATGGAACATATCCCGATATTGCAGGACTTTTGCCAGAACCCACAGCATTATAGCTGGTTTCCTTTTGTTCCGGTTTGGAATCTGGAATGACAGCTGCTGATGGAGCACTGACAGATTCAGTTGCGGAGGTCACAGGCTCTCTGCTTCTGATAACGTTTTCATCGCTGCTGAATGAAGAAGGTTCTTCAGTTACTGGCGCGGGTGTCGGGGAGAATGTATCTTCTCGTTCATCCACTGTTTCTTCTTTAACCTCAGCAGGAACAGATGCTGCAAATAAAGAGGCTTCATCATCTTCTTTATCATCCGCATAATTATCGCCTGAAATTATCTCAGGCTCTGATCCTACAGATGGTTCTTCAGAGCTGCTGCCAAAAACGTCTTCTTCCTCTTCTTCTTCCCTGAGTATTGACGGAGAACCGTTATCATCAGTTTCTTTGGATATCACATTGCTGAATATTGACTCATCACCCACAGGAGGCCTGAATGAATATTCAAATTCCTCTTTCAGTTCACCCTCGTCTGCAATGACCGGTTCTTCTGCAACAACTGGCTCAGGGGTTTCTGTGATCCATTGCTCATCAGTTCCGTTCTCATCTGCAACAACTGGTGCCGGACGGGTAGAGACGAAAGAGACATCCTCAACTACTGAAGGTGCAGGAGAAGCAGTTGATTCATATTTTTTGCCAATGAGACCCTGATAATCAGGATCGATCTCAATTGCAAGGTCAAAGGATTTTTTAGCTTCCTCGAAACGTCCCAGTTTCTCAAGGCCCCTGCCTTTCTTGAACCATGCTTCCGCATTATATGGATCGATATCCAGTGATTTGGTATAGTATTCTATTTGTTTTTCAAGTGTTTTGGCCGAATCGGCCATCTTCATCCAGTTATCAGCAGCTTTCTGCTTTTTCTTTGATTTTACGTCATCTAGCATTCCCATATTAACACCTTTTTTTAATCAATTACCGCACCCCTGCAGAGTCCAGCACGGTTTGAAATAATTAGTACCTGCCAGTTATTACGGCTTTATTGAATAACTGTTTTTGCTAGTTTTTAAGCATGCATAATAAATATAAAAATGTTTTTGCAGAATAATTTATGTTTGTTAGCAATTGGTATCAGCTTTTTACTTCTTCATAATCAAAAGCCCACATCGGAAGACCGTCTATTTCGATGTGTTCCAGATGTTCCATCTCATGAGCGGCATAAAATGCAGATGGACCTGTAAATGACAGAGTTCTTTCATCAAGTTCTTTGATGAATATCTTTTTCTTTTCCGTACTGATAGATGCAACTATTATCCTTTCTGCTTTCAGGGTCACTGAGTATGGCCTTGTTACCAGTGCCCGTTCATCCCGACCACCACACTTTTCCAGCCTGTAGACAGTTCCTTCCTTTGATACATATTCAGGATTCAGGAAAAGATAGACTTCCTCTATGGTGTGACCTGTTTTGGTTTCGTTATTGTAGTTGGTAAACACCTTCATTACTGAGATGCTTTTTAGGTCATCTGTAGAATAACTCCAGGCACCCCCACCTTCAGGGAAAGTATCATTGGGTAGAATGCATCCTTAGGAAGATCGAATCTGCCAAACATGATCTCTTCCTTTGCACTGAATTTGAGAATTGCTTTAAGATCGTTGACCTTCATATCTGCTCAAATAACTATTATACCTCTTCTTAAATAAGTTGGTAGAACTGAACTCCGACATATACAATATTAAAAATCCACATATCAGGATTTACAAATTTGGTGCTTTCGCTGACATCACGGAGAAGACACACCGGAGCATAATAAACTAAGTTTATATCCTACTACATTCATTAGTTTTTATAAGGATTAGCGGAGCACAGCCCTGATGAAAATGAGAATGGTAAAATGCAGTGATGTAGGAATTTGCAATTGTGACTATATAGCACTTGGATATGACATTGATGAGGTTGAAAAGAATATGCTTGCCCACATCGAAATTGAACACAAGGATCTCCTTGAGGCTATGAGTGAGAGTGAAGCCCACATTCTTAATCATAGAGTATCTACATTCCTTGGAAGAAGTTGTGGCTGCGGTCACCTTGAAATGCCTTGAAGCAAAACATAACTATATTCATAGGATCTCGCAGGATTTGTGTATAGGTCCTGCGAACTACATAACACTCATAGTACATTTCTAACTTTTTTGTTTGTGCCATTGTATTAATATAGATTGAACCTCCAATAATTCTACGTAAGTATTAGATTCGGATGTGGGGACTTAGCATCCTGTTAGTTACGTTTAGATAGAGACTTGCTAAATCTGCGCGAGATTATCAGGGACCATCTTAACGTTAGCAAAAGAATCATTCAAATATACAAATCGATGGGAGTTTTGACATGGATAAAATGAAGAAAGTAGGCCTTCTTGGTGCAGCTGCACTTATCGGTGCCGGCCTTGCAGCATTGTCAGAAGAGAGAATAAGAGAATTCGTAACGGAAAAGATCGAAGCAGGAAAGATCAGCAAAGAGGATGGCAAGATTCTTGTTAATGATCTTATCAGTGAGACGAAAAGACAAAAACTTGACATCGAGAAGAATATCATTGAAAAGCTTCAGAGTTCATTAAAGATGGCTGATCAGGAACTTGAAGAACTCGCGGAGAAAATCAATGATTCTAAAATAGAGGAGCTAGAGGCTGAGCTTGAAAAGATGAAGAGTATGAGGAAAGCTGGAAAATAAATATTTTCTCTTTACTTTTTACCGATAATATGTGGAATCGAACAATTAACTGGTTAATTGACCTTTTATTTTTTTCTTTACCCTGTTTATTTATGAGAAAGTAAGCTTATCAGAAAAAATAGGAAAAATAATCACTTTACTATCATGACTCTTGTCTTTGCATGTCTTACAACGTCTACTGCGACACTTCCGATAATTAACCTGTCCAGACCGGTCCTTCCAAGGGTACCCATTACTATCAGATCAATGTCGTTCTCTTCAGCAAAATCTATAATCACAGAGCCAGGATGACCTTGAAGCAGAACTGCTTCAATCTCTATAGCTGCCTTGTCCGCCATATCCTTTACAGCTTCAAGCGCCTGTTTTCCATCTTCTTCAAGATGTTTCTGAAACTTCTCCTCATCTCTTGAAACCTTCTTTGGCGGCTCTATTGGTACACCGAAGTAAGAAAGATGAGGTATCATTGACATTACGTTAACCACATAAAGTTTCGCTTCTGCCAGCTTTGCCATCTCAATTCCGGAAATAGCTGCCTTGTTTGCATTAGCAGAACCGTCGGTGGCAATCATTATTTTCTTGTATATTTCACTTACCATTATATACACTCCCTAATTAAGTTGTATGTATTCAATAAAATAAACCGTTTATGCTTCCTTTATTAAACTACACCTGAATTTTTTCTATTTATTGACCCGGGTCGGTGAAAAATAAAAATGCTGATATAGATAAAAGAGAATGATATTTTATCCAGTATTCATTGAATAACGTTGACATTCAAAAAATGAAGATAGAACAAATAATATGTATTATTGAATAGATATTTCGATCGGATCAGATAATAGATATTGTGCAAGTTTGGTTATGGTGCTTGAAATGGAAGAAAATAATCATCAGGATAAACTGGCTGTGCTGATAGATGCTGATAATGCTCAACCATCAATTATAGAAGGATTAATGGATGAGATCGCTATCTATGGTGTCGCCAGTGTTAAAAGGATCTATGGAGACTGGACTACACCAAATCTAAGGCCATGGAAAGATACCCTGCTTGACCATTCCATACAGCCGATACAGCAATTCGCTTATACCACCGGCAAGAATGCAACAGACAGTTCCCTTATAATTGATGCTATGGACCTGCTTTATACTGACAAACTTGATGGATTCTGCATAGTTTCAAGTGACAGTGATTTTACGCGCCTGTCACAGAGGATAAGGGAAGCGGGACTTAAAGTCTATGGTTTTGGTGAAAAGAAAACTCCAATGGCTTTTATCTCAGCGTGTGATAAGTTCATCTATACCGAAATTCTGAGAAAACAGGAAACAGAAACGGAAGATACCTCTTCTTCATCTAAAAGGGAAAAGTGGAATACAAATGAACTCAAGGGAGACACAAGGCTTGTGAGTCACCTGAGAAATGCAGTTGAGGATTCTGCTGATGATGACGGATGGGCTTTCCTGGCAGAGGTTGGTGGAAATCTCATTAAGCGCAGTCCGGATTTCGATCCAAGGAACTACGGATACAAGAAACTTGGAGAACTTGTGGAAGCGACAAACCTGTTTGACATTGATAAAAGAGCGCAGAATGGTGCTGGTAAGAGTGTTGTTGTTTATATCAGGGATAAGAGGAGTAGAGGGAAGAAAGATTGATGATCCTAACGTTTGATTGAGACACAAACAATAGCCCATCCTGGTCTCAGGCAGGATCAGGGATTTGTTCTTTGAAATCAACCGGAATCAGGAAGGTGAAAATACTGCCTTCTCCAACTTTGCTTTCAACTCGTATCTTGCCACCATGCATCTCAACGAACTTCTTGACAAGGGCAAGACCCAATCCTGTTCCTTCGTGTTCGCGAGTGAGGTATGTATTCAATTGTTTAAATGGCTGGAATAGTTTTTCCATGTCTTTATCTGCAATTCCTATTCCCGTATCTTTTACAGCTATCTGGACAAAATTACCGGATCTATGTGCTTCTATTTCCACAGAACCTTTGTTAGGTGTGAATTTTATAGCGTTACTGGTGAGATTGCAAAGGATCTGTTGGAATTTGGATCTATCTGCATTGACCATTCCAAGCTGCTGGGCTATTTTGATATCCAGATCAATGCCCTTCTTTACTGCAAGAGGAGTTATTGTTATGTTAATCTCTTCGATTGCATCAGAAACATAGAACTTTTCACAGACAAGTTCCATCTTGCCAGCTTCAACCTTTGAGAGATCGAGAATATCATTAATGAGTTTCAGCAAATGTTTGCCACTGTTTGAAATGTGATTAAGGTAATCTGCCTGTTTTTGGTTCAGGCTTCCAAATATTCCATTGTACAGTACATCTGAAAAACCTATGATAGAGTTAAGAGGAGTCCTGAGTTCATGACTCATTGTGGCCAGAAACTCACTTTTAGCCCGGTTGGCATCCTCAGCATCCAGCTTAGCATTTAGCAGTTCTTCTTCAGCCTGTTTGCGTCCGGTAATATCCCTGCACACACAAAAACTCAGTTTCCGTTCTCCAAATTTGGCTGCATTTGCACTGATCTCCACATCAATGAGAGAGCCATCTTTACGAAGCTGGCGGGTTTCATGAAGAATTCCTTTACTGTCAGCCAACCGAAGCATTTCCATTAACTGCTCACGTGTATAGTGAATATCCCAGTCCCACATGTATAATGCTTTCACTTCCTCATGAGAATATCCAAGCATCTCAGCATATCGAGGATTCGCCTCGAAAACTTTACCGTCCTGGTCAATGACAACTATTCCATCTCTGGATTGTTCCATGAGTATACCGCGCCAACCTAACTCTTCAGCAGCCTTAAGTTCGGCTTGCTTGCGCTCCGTAATATCTTGCAATGACCCGGTTACTTTTATTACTTTACCATTTTCCGTTTTTGGATTCCCGATTGTACGAACCCATTTGTGCTCACCTTTTCCAGTGACCAGTTCCACTTCCATATCATAAGATTCACCTTTTTCAAGAGCGTCACGGATTGCTTTTTCAAGACGTGCTCTTGAATCTGGCGTATAAAAACTAAGAGAATATTTTACGCCTGTAGGATCATCAGGATCTACTCCATGAATCCTTGCAACTTCAGGAGTCCATTTGCCTACACCAGTTGAATCAAATTCCCAACCACCGATGCAGGCGATACTGCAAACTTCATTCAGATGAGCTTCGCTTTCCCGTAGTTTACTTTTTGCGTGTTTACGTTCAGTAATGTCCTGAATCATCCCTATAACTACATTCCTCTCAGCATAGTATTCAGCCACGGCGTGTATAACACGGATATTGCCATCGTTTTGCCTTATTATTTTGAACTTCAGATCATAAGGCAAATTCAACTCCACAAGGTTAGCTAATGCTTCATCCAACACTGGACGGTACTCTTCCAGTGGTATTTTTTGTATTAATTCAATGCTAAGTTCTTCGTTTTCGAGTCCGTATATTCTTCTTGCTTCCTCTGAAGCATCTACATTACCGGAATTAAAGTCGATCTCCCAGCTCCCGAACTGGCCAATCTTTTGTGCAGCACGAAGTTGCATTTCCTTTCGTCTTAATTTCTCTTCTGCCAATTTGCGCTCAGTGATGTCATGAACTATATAATAGAGCAATCTTCGTGAATTGAGCACCATTGGACCTTTGTAAACTTCAACATCACGAATCTCCCCATTTGCAAGACGATGTTTTAAGGTTAAGTAATCCCTATTTTCTTCTTCAGCTCTCTGCGTTTCAGCTTCTATGGCCTCAGTAGATAAAGCGTTTAGATAGTGAATTCTCATGCAGGTAATTTTTTCGAGCGACCATCCATAATACTTGCATGCTGCTGTATTTGCATCGACAATATCAAAGTTCCCAGGATCAACAAGAAGAATAACTGCATTATTTTCCCTGAAAAATGATCTGTACATATCATCACTTTCACCAGGTAATTGTTTTTCATTATCCATCCAATAACTCCAATCCTGATATTATACAGGAATTACAAATATTTAGCACTCAGGACCCTTAAAAGTAAGAGATACAAACTTTTAGATTAAATTCAATTTATTAATATATAAATGTATTTTGTTAAATAAATAAAATATTATCAGTTAGAATAATACACTTGCTGATCTTGAACTTAAGTCTTCATTCCAGACATACATATTTCACCCATTAACTCAAAAATGTAACTTAACGATAAAGTCTATTTATCGATAATCTGAGTGGTGAGGATAAGCATGATCAATCTTAAAACCATAATTTATGTTCTGTTCGCGACTATGTTACTACTTACAGCCACCGGATGTGTAGAGCCGGATGGCACATCCATCTGCGTAGTGGACAATCAAACAAATGAGACTGAACAAGAGCAGACAGAACTATCTTCACAGGAAGAGTATACAATATCAGAGGTCAATGCTGCCACTAACCTGATAGCAGAGAAAGGAGAACTTGCATTTCCCGATCTCAGAGAGAACAACAGCATTTGGTTCCATAACGATTCCTACATTTTCGTCTGGAAGACCGACGGGATACGTGTCGTCTACCCACCTGACATAAGCGGCGAAGGCCAGAATATGATCAATCTTGAAGACTTCAACGGCAAACCCATAGGCAAACTCTTCATCGAAACCGCTTTGAGCGAAGAAGGCGAGGGATGGGTGGATTACTACTGGCCAAAACCCGGCGAGACTGAACCTTCACTGAAGAATACTTTCATCAAGAGAGCTTCGATTGGCAATGAAACATACCTTGTGGGTTCTGGTTTTTATGTGGAGGAGTGAACATTTATGGAGCAGACCAAATTCGATTGAATAGAGGCCTAGATCACGGTTTTTATAATACCAGTATATATAAATGTTAGTTTTCACGTGATTTGTAAACAATTGTGGGAAACGGTTCTGCAGAAATCTCAATGTTTTAACCATAATTAACTCAATCACTATTTAAAATGTACTTCCCGATATTGATGTGGTTTGTTAATTTTATCTGGATAGTGCTGATTTCGATATGTTTTCTACAGAGCTAATCACTATTTATTAAAGGGCTTACAAAGGCATTGTAAATTTGAATGTACTTCCCTTTCCAACTTCACTTTCAACCTCTATTTCCCCGGAATGCATCTCTACATAATGTTTAACAATTGTAAGTCCCAACCCAGTTCCACCATAAACGCGATTCTCGGCTGAATCTACTTGCTTAAAGGAATCAAATATGGTCTTTTGTTCATTCAGAGGAATACCAATACCCGTATCAGATACGGATATCTGGATATTATCATTAACAATTCGTGAGTTAATCCAGACTTTACCGTTTTGGGGCGTGAACTTGATTGCATTACTAAGAAGATTATACATAATTTGTTTGATTTTTATCTTGTCAGCATATACTTCCAGATTTTCAAATTCCATATTGATTTCAAATTTAATCAATTTCTTTTTAATCATGGGCTCCATTAACACCATAACTTCATCCATGGTTTCTTGAACATTCATTTTTTCAGGTTCATACTTCATGTTGCCTGATTCAATTTTAGAAATATCAAGTACATCATTGATTACCCCTAACAGATGATTTCCACTGTTTAGTATATTAGAAGCATAACTAATTTGCTTTTCATTCAAATCGCCAAAAGTCTTATCGATCAAAATTTGGGAAAAACCCATAACTGAATTCAGTGGTGTACGTAACTCATGACTCATATTTGCCAGGAATTCCGATTTGATACGACTTGATTCTTCTGCAAGGATCTTGGCTTGAATAAGAGCTATTTCTATTTCCTTGCGCTCTGTGATATCAAGAGCGAAACCGTCGACCATGAATGTGTTTCCTTTCAATTCATCACTCATTCTCGCGTTAATTAATAACCATATAGGCCTACCATCTGCACGCAGAACTTCATATTCAAAATTCTCAACATGACCCTGTGTTTTGAGAATGTTTAATAGTTCTTTATAGCTATTGGGGTCAACATATAGTTGATCACCTATATTTTCGAAGTAACTGATGGCTTGCTCAGGAGTATCCATGCCTAAAATATGAGCCATTTCAGGGTTTGTCTGAATAACTTTTCTTTCGGAACTTATACGGAACATACCAACCGGGATATTGTCTATGAAGTTCTGTAGCTTTGCCTCATTCTCCTTCAGAGCAGCATGAGTTCCTTTACGAGATAACTGATTATTCAGAAGAGTTCCCAGTAATACAGTTCCAATCGGGTAGATCAACATTACCGGAAAACTTATACGACTTATAACTTCAAAGGCAAATGGCCAGGGAAGCAGCAACATGCAAACAAGCATGACAATATGAACCAGAATACCAAAAATGTATAAATCAAACCTGCCGAAGAGTTTTTGGAGTTTTTCATTGAGCCGCCTCCAAAGTAGCCCCAGTATCACAGAACTCATGGTTGTAGCAATACCAACAGTTGCTCCAATACCACCCTGATAGATACGGTGATAACTGATAATGATTGCTCCAACGACTGTAGGAATAAATCCAAAGAAGAGGCCGACTACGCTTAACAGAATAGTACGTGTATCGAAGAATATTCCCGGAGAAAGTTCCCATGGATTCAACATCAAAGCAATGCCTATTATACCAATGAAAATCCCCACAGCTACACTTTTTAAGCGGGTGTTCATATCCATATTGAAGAAAAGAACATCGTACAGGACACCTATGGCAAGAAGTAAAGCTGCATTATTTACGAGGGCTATTAACATATCAGTATTCATACAACACCTTTTAATAAAAATAACCTATACACATATATTAATTTTTTAACTGTTTTTTATTTTACTAATAATTAATACGAAGATTAAACGGGAAAAGTTTGAGAGTATCTAAACAATCTAAAATCTGAAGTTATTTTAATCAAATATGCCTTAAATTTCTGTATCGTCAATTATTTAATAGTAATCAAAATATAAAAGCTTTGAGATATATTGCTGTGGGTGCATAATATTTTCACTCTCATAAAATCAACCCAAATTTAGAACCCAATTTTGACAGTGCTCACTCCTTGATGAAGAGAAGGCATTAGTTTTCAATCAATCTCTCCCAAATATTTGACTACCAACAATGCCCTTAACTTTTTTCTAAAATACCTCAAAAAAGAGCATCAAGTTCATAACTAAAAGTAACATCAATATATAATAGATGCAGACCTTGAAATTCTATTGTACATGGCACTGTTTGCATTTATGGTAATTGGGTTGGCCGGTATTCTTTATTCCCTTGCCTATTTATAGATACTAGTAGGGTCCAGTGCTTTTAGATAGAATTGAACCTTATACAACAATTGTATTAGGTATTTGGATTGCTGTATGGCTTCAACTGCGCATTAGCAGGGAAGGGGGTATACATGGAACATGACGAAATCATTAACAATGTAAGAAATGCTATTGTCCATATAAAGGGTGTGGAAACTACCTATTTACTCAGTGAAGAGGATCAGGAGATTGTCAGGGAACTTGAGAAGAAGGCTGATGAGATGACCCTGATGGGACTTGGCAGGGGTGATAATAAAGGTGTAAAAGCTGTCCTGAAAAATGATGTGATCTTCGCTTTTACCACAAATATGGATTTCAATTGGCCTGAAGGACCAAGTGTTATCCTGATGCACGGCGATCGTATTGTAGGCCAGAACCTTGACGATGAAGCTAAACTTGAGGAAATGAGATCCTGCAAGGATAAATTATTGATCGGTAACATTGTCATATATGACACAAGCGTCTTAAAAGGAATGGATTCCAAGACTAATCCACTGATCGTTGTATTACCTCCAAAACCCTGTAAAGAGGTAGAGTGTGTAGATAAGATATGCAATGTAGTCCTCGCATCACCATCAACGCCAAGCGATGAATATCTAAAGGGGAAAATGGGACTTGAGTATATCCACGGGAAAGGTACTTTCCTGCTGGGATTCGATTTTGATTCATCGTGCTGTTAAAATATCCGGATGCCTGCTTTGCAGGCACTTTAGCTTTTCTTTTTCTGCAGCAACCTGCTTTGGAACTAAAAACTGTAAGTTATTAAAAGCACCTACCTCGTAATTGTGACTAAGCCGCTTAACGATTAAGGAGCTTATGAAGAACGCACTCATTGAACATCTCATTCTTAATCTCTTATCCTTGTGGGAATTTGACATCTCTTCTTTAATAAAGAAGCACTGTACCTCCATACTAAACCACAATCATAATCATCTTAATCATTAACAAAACAAATATAGTATTGATTAATATAGACTACTGTGTATAATACGTGATTAGCAGAAGTTAGTGACTCAAATACAATCACTCCTTCATGTGAAACATAGAATTAAAACAGAACAACAGACATTCAATACTGATTGTACTAATTTCAGCTTTCGAAAGATCCTGATTAATCCAGTTTAGAACTGTTGAAGATAAGCCGGATGAACTGTATCAGGCGAAAACTACAGTTTAGCATTTTAATTTTAATTTGACAGGTGAGACGTTATGAATATTTTTAAAAATCTACTTTGTGTTATGTTAATTACTGTTCTCTTGTTGGCAGTTGCTGGTTGCGTGCAGTCAGAAAAAACAGTTGTTATTGAACAAGAAGAACAAATAAATGAAAATGAACAGAACGAACTGTTAGTCCAGAAAGAGAATAGTATGTCGCTGGTCAATGCCGCTATTGACCTCATGAATGAAAAAGGAGAGCTGGCATTTGATGATTTCCGAGAAAAGGACAGCCAGTGGTATCATAATGATTCCTACGTCACCGCCTGGACAACTGAAGGAATACGTGTTGTCTTCCCTCCTAAAGTAAGCGGCGAGGGTGAGAATGTGAGCGATCTTAAAGATTATAATGGGAAACCGTTAGGCAGAATGCTCATAGACACTGCTTTAAGCGAAGATGGCGAGGGATGGGTTAATTATGACTGGCCAAAACCAGGTGAAACAGAATCTTCAAAGAAATGCACATTCACCAAGAGAACTTCTATCGGCAACCAGACATACCTTGTTCATTCGGGCTTTTACGTAGATGACTACGTCTATAACAAAAACCTCGAAGACATTGAAGATATCAACTACTTTGGAGATGCAACCGTTAGAAATCTGATTAACCCGAATAGAGTTGAAATGGATCTGGACATAGATTACAGCATTGCACATTTTACAGTTAAAATAGGTGCTACCCTTGATTCCCTCATTATGAAGAAACCGGAATCATATTATGTTATTGAGGGCGAAGGTATGCTCTACATAGAAGATGTACCATTTGAACTGAAAAAAGGGCAACTTGTCCTCGTGCCTGCAAACGCAAAGCAATACATCAAAAATACCGGAGATGTTGACCTTGAGCTCCTATCCATAAACCAGCCTGCATGGGAACCGCAGAACGAGATAATTCTGGAGTGATCTTTCACTCCACTTTTTTAATAGACGTTTGTTTTGAAGTGAAATTGAACAGATCAATATCGATTGATTTGAGGTCAAGCTCGTCCTTTTTTATAATATCAAATTTGCGTTTGCACTGATCTCTAAACGCTTGTGGGAAAGAGCAAACGTGTCTGTCGTTAATTTTTGTTTGGCTTTTGAAATTGGCTTCGGAAAGATATTCTGTTAGGTCTTTGTAGATTCTTGAGTGATTCTGTCTTTCAAGGAACATAAAAAGAACCTAAAGCCAATTAAACCCAGGTCCAGATCTCTAATCCCGAACCTGTAATTGTTGATACATACATCTAGGCAAAGAAATTATCAACTGAATTTAAAGAGTTTGATATATCCCGTACCATTGCTGTGAGGTCAAATCACAATACAATGAGATATAGCAGGGTTATCTGAAAAGCGTAAGCTATGTAAAAATAAAAAGCTTGAACTGACAGAATATCAAACATTTGGGACTTCCCTAAAGCCCATAATAAAGGAAGTTAAAATCATGATTGATATTAAGATAGGAGATTACTAGATATCCTTGCTACCGAGCTTTGTTTGAACTCCATAACATATTCAACTAGTTATTTTGAAGCAAGATATTCACCAAACATCTTTAAATGATCAAATGTGAATGCAAAAAATTCAATTTTAGAATCTTCTTTGATAGTGCTGTAAAAGATTTCATATGTTTCGTTGAGTTTGTTGCTTGCGTTTGGAGGAATGGGCTGATTAAGTATCTTAGTTGTATATTCTAAAATATCAGTCACTATATTCACGCCCATCTTACACGGGTCTATCGTGAACATTCCGGTTTCTGAATTGTTGTTAAAAGGATATATTCTACAAATGGTTGGTCTGTGCTTATATGCATCACATGTGTCGACTTCTGATAAAAAAGTACAAGGATAATTTAGTTTATAATACCGGACTCCATTGTTTAATATGGAATCAAGACCTTCTGTTTTTGTTTTAGACACATTACGCAATGCTTTTAAATCTTTCATATCCATTTCAATTTTTTGTATCTTGCAACAATATGCATGACAATCAGATGGACATTCGTAATATGATAAAATATTCATAAGTAGACTATAAATTGGCGTATCTCTTAGTCTAGCTTCTTTTTCCATAGCAGTAAATTTGTTGCAAATAGTATAAATCTGTTTTCAAATGTGTATGATGTATCATAAACTCACAAGTAAAGGAAGACCCTTCCAACACTTTTTTATAATTCTCTTTTTCAGTAATATTATAAGGAAATATTTTTCCTGTTAAGTTTACTAATCGGAAATGTTCAATTAATATTTATGTCCATTTTTTTCCACTGGAAATATCCTATATTATGGTACCGTTATTTTTGTATCTTTAAAATTAGATACTATCGTTTTTCTATCTCCTGTAAAACTCCACATACCCAGCACTCGCGCCGCTTCGCGATGCTGTAGCTTTTTCCCCCTGCCCCCTTAGGTACACGATTAAGGCGTGTGTGCCAGAGTTGGCCTACAACACTTCATATCAATGCTCAATTACAATCGCTTAGAATTCATTTTAGAATAATAACGCCTCCCCCCACATTTTTCCCCAAAACCATAACTACAACTCAATTTGAAGTTTAGACAATTATTTAATAAGTTAACTTACATTACCATACAATAGCTGACAGGCCAGCAACAATCATAAACTTGAACAGATTAACAATTATGGAGAACTTTATGAAACGAATTATACTAGTATTCCTTCTGACACTTGTTATTCTCAGTGCGGGATGTACAGAAGAACAAAATAATACACCAGAGATATCCGATGACGCTGTCATCACCCTTTTGACATACGGAGCATTCTCTCCAGCTGAGATGGCGGTGAATGAACTCGTTATTAACTCCACCACGGTTAATCTGAGCTACTATAACTATGAGCATGAACTGGCAGCCAGATACATCAAACCAATTGACGAGGAAACTCGCAACAACTTGCTTGACCTTCTCAGAAATAATGGTTTTACAGAGATGCAAGAACTCTACGAACCACAGAAAGGCCAGCCACTTGTAGTTGACACCGGAATTGCAGAGATCACAGTGACTCAGGACGGAATGACTAAAACTGTAAAGATAGATCCGTACTTCGATGATTACATGCCTGCCAATCTGCAGGAAATAAATGATGCATTGACTGATCTGAGGAGCTATGCCATGTCAATATCTGAGGATGAGGCAAAAGTGATCGCTGAAGAGTGGATCATGAATGCTCCCACATACAGTTTCGATGGTTCAAACTTAGCCTTTGAAGACTACCATTCCGACACCGAATATCCTTCACAACATACCCTCACTTACACGTTCACCAGCAGCCACGGAGGTTACGGTAACAGGACAGACCAGATGGTCAACCAAGTAGTAACCAACCACACAATAGAGATGACATTATACAACAGTAATGTTGTGTTCGCAATCATCGATGGCATATGGGATGAAAGGGAACAGAACATGATGGAGTCAGTGAAAGTATAAACAGTCAACGAATAATTATAAATGCCTGCCTATCGGCAATCTCTTCATCTTGTGTGAATGCGGAGAACAGCCGTATTGACACATCAGCCGTTTACTAAAAGGTTGATTTTGAGATCTAGACTTGATTTTGCCTGGCAATTCAAATGCACAGCTTTGCGACTTTAGACCATTATTATTGCAAAGCATCTACATGCCACCTTAATTATAATCATGCTCTAAAAGCCAATACCACAGAGGTACATACCTTACCTTTGTTCCCTCGATAATATCCTCACCAAAATCATCTGATGTGATGATAGTTCCTTCTTGCATTTTGAAATTCTTCATTCCCGCCAGAAGTCCATTTATTTCGCGTTCTTTGGTTTCGGGGTTGGACAGATCAAGACAGACCTGAATCAATTGAGTAGGCTCGAGTCCTTCCTTTGTTACAAAGTCAACTTCATGGCCTTTTTGGTTCTGCCAATAGTATATCTCCTGACCGGAACGTAAGAGTTGAATGAAAACCATGTTTTCGTACAGGCGTCCGGTATCTGAGGAAAGTTTGAATGAAACAGCATTTATCAGACCCGTATCAATACAATACAACTTGCGTGGCTTATTCATCTGGTGCTTCAAAGATTCATCATAATGCTTGACACTAAAAAGCAAAAAAGTATCTTCAAGATATGAAAGATAATTGATTATAGCATCTGTACTAAGGGATGAATAATCAGCAAACAGCTTTTTGAGAGAATTGTAAGTATGAGGTTTGGCGATGTTCGATATGCAGAACAGTGCAAGATCTTTGAATATAAGAGGATTGCGTATCCCATATCTTGAAATGATATCACGGTAGATTATATCGTCAAAATACGATTGTAATAATTCCCGATGCTTCATGGAAGAATATACAACAGTCTCAGGGAAACCTCCGTTTTTCAAATAATCATTGAACTTACGTTTGAGAACCGTTTTATCGTCAGAATAAGGAAGTGTTTTAACATCATAGAAAACCGAATGATAATCCAGATATTCCTGAAAACTGAAAGGGAACATCCTTGTACTAAGATGCCTGCCAGTTAACAAAGTTGATATATCCTGTGAAAGCAGAGATGCATTTGAACCACTTATTACAATCTTCACATTTAATTTTCTGTCATAGATACCTTTAACCCATCTTTCCCATGAAGGAAAGTTCTGGATTTCATCAAGGAAAAGATACAAACGCTCGTCTTCAGATACACCTTGCAATTCCCTGAATGTCTCTATTAAAAGTTGAAGCTCATCACCATTAAGTGGCTGCAACCTGTCATCATCAAGATTCAGATATAATATATTCTTCTTTGCTACACCCTGCTCAAGCAGTTCTGAGATCAACTGATACATATAGTAGGTTTTACCACATCTTCTGACACCCACAATATCATTTACATGAGGCGTATCAATATTCAACTCACACCTACGTGGCTGCATTGATGGTAATTTTCGCCCCTGCCACTCAATTATAGTGCTTTTCAGTTTAGTTCTCGTATCCACAAATATCAATTATAGCTTTTTGTTTATATACCCATCGAGTATAAACGATAAAATGAGTGTTTTTATCGATTATAAAAGACAGTATACAATTCCAGATAAAAATTAACAAATAACCAAAATTCAGACAAAAGTCTGATTTTGAAAAAAAGCAAAGCTGAGTATTGAAAAGTACTTAATATTAGTGAAGTAAAGGAGCCTCGAGCGGGATTTGAACCCGCGACCTCGTCCTTACCAAGGACGCGCTATACCCCTAAGCCATCGAGGCACACAAGAAGTATTGGGGTGCTTTCCCTTAATACACAGACTCAATTAATAAGTTTTCGGTTGGAGAGACGTTGGTTTATAAGCACCAGCGGTCATCAACCGGGAATTTCTCGTTAATCAACATGAGGACACCGTTGTGGTGGACAATGCGGTAAGAGCGGGAAAGAACGTTTTTAGCTCCGAAAAGAGGATCGTCTTCGACTAGATCGATTCCCTCGAAGTCCCTGCGAGTCTCAATATCGTGGTCACGCAGTATCCTGCCAATCGGGATGTCGGCTTTCATCATGTCACAACGGACACCTTCAGGCATCTTCTCAATGGCTGACAGGGACCTTGCATGCACATAAGGGACATCCCCGGCTGTGAGAGTGACCACGCGCTCATTTATGTCGGCGCCTACATCCACACCGAAGATATCTGCCATGTGTACATCTGCCGGGATGATATGCTGGTATTCCGTAACAACAGCTGTAGGATGCTTTGTCATGATCTCAAGCAGGAAAGTGACCGAACCGTCAGTTCCTGCGCACACCCTCAGGCATGTTGGAATATCAAAGCTCTTCAGTTTTTCGAGAAATCCCATGTTAACAATCCCTGGCATTGGTAAAAGAGTAAAGGAAATTTACTTGGAAACTTCCTTCTTTGCCTGCTTCAGGCGTTCCTTTGCAGTGTATCCTGTTGCCTGTAAAAGGAAATCCCTGAAGCGCTTGTTAGAATCAAGTATGAGTTCATCATCCGTTAAAGAAGTATCAGATACTGTATCAACAGCCAGTTTCTTGTTTTCTATCCAAACCGTCAGGCTGGAAAGAACACCATAAGAAGTAACGAATTTACCATCTTCCTTCCTGACCTCGCCTGGAAAAATCTCAGTCAGACATTCATAGATCCTATCCATATCAGGTGCAAAACCACGCTTTAATTTATATTCCTGCATTAATATTATCCCCTATAATAAGGCTTGAATTGAATAAAATTCTGTTATGTATCATGCATCACACTGTTTTTAATCCTATTGGTTATCATGCAGATGAATTTGAGAACAAAATATTCTCAAAGACCTTCATACGCACCTTAATATCACTAACATCATTACTCCTGCAACAATATCTGGCCTCTTTCACCAACAATTCTCACTGTCGGAACCGCTTTTGCCACAATTTCCCCAAGCTTTTTCATCTCTGTCCATGAAGGTGTTGGCTTATCATGACCCATGAAAGGATTGTCAAACTCTGGATTACTCATGAACTGGTACAACATTACCTCAGAAGCACCCTCCAGATCAGGCATTATACGTGGCATTGTATCTTCATTAACATATTCGGGTATGACCCTTATCCATACCCTCAGCCACTTTTTCTTAGCAATGGCCAGGGATTCTTTAAGAAGCGTCACATACTTTGTGCTGCGCTGCTCTGACATCCCCGTAAGCTCCATGATGCCTTTGATATCATCGTTTGCCGTCTTGATCTCAAGTACAAAACCATGCACCAGCGGAAGGGCACTTTCAAGGACTTCAGGCTTCATACCATTTGACTTCAGTATTACACTCTTGCCTATCCTGTGTAGTTCCTCAATTAACGGCAGAAGTTCTTTTTGGAGTGTAGGTTCAGCACCTCCAAGATATACATTCTCAGTTGTGGATTTGCTTGCATATTCCACAATCTCATCAACAGTCCACTCCTTCACAGGCTGGTGTATATGGACACAATAAGGACATTTCATATTACATCCGCCAAACTCAACCCTTATCTGCCCCTTTGCCTCTGATAAATCGATTAATCTCATTCATTCCCTCCGGATGGCACGTGTGGTTTTGACCACATTTCAACTATGCACATTTTTATAACTAACACTATTAATAGTTAAACCCTGTTAAACACAGCGATTACTATTTATGCATATTATACTATCAAACCAGATAGACGGTGATTATATTGGCAAGAAAACTGCAATTTGAGGATCTTGAAAGAGCGAAAAGTAAAAAAGAAGCAGGTCCTGCTGAACAGGACCTTGAAAATCTCTACGATCTTATAATACCACCCGGAACCCCTTCATACATCATATACGACCTTGTGGAAGAGTTTGATCTCGAAGCATTTGGAAGGAAGATGGGTGTCCATATTGTGGAAACAGATGAAAGAGAAGTAATCGTCCTCAGAGGCGCTCTGGAAGAAGTACAGGCTGCTGAAAGATATCTGTATGAAGAACTACAGGCCTGGATAGAAAGCGATTAAAAATATAAATGTAAATGGACAGGCTCTATGGCCAGTCCTTTCAAATTCCTGTTATTGTATCGTTTCTGAGGTCAAAGACAATGGCCTTACCACTGTCATCATAGATATCAATGATCTGGCTGGCATTGATCTCACCTATAATAGCAGCTTTAAGACCTGCATTCTCAAATACCTCAACACACTGAGAAGCATTCTCTTCTTTTGCAGTGACAACATAACCAGTTGCAGGATATATCTTCAACCACTGCTCAAAGTCAACATCACCAGGTCGTGGTATCTTTCGAAGGTCCACAGAAGCACCCATCCTGCTGACTTCACAGAGCATACCAAGAGTACCAATTGTACCGGGGTTGCTTATATCCTTGCCTGCAGTTACAAGTTTCTTTTCCCCGATCTCCTGCATGACCATGAAACGCTCACGCACAACATCAGCTTCCTTGAATGAAGTTGTATCCCAGCTGTAAGGAGAATTCTGTCCTACCCTGCCATCCATATCATAGGCAACTATCACAACATCTCCGGGCTTTGCACTGTCACTGCGAATAACACAGTCCTTCTTAGCAATACCTATAATTGATACTGCAAGTGAATTATAAGGAGTGTCGGGATGCATGTGTCCACCTACCATGGGCACACCGAATTTCTTGATTCCGTCCCGGATACCTCTCATAATCTCTTCAGTTGATTCCAGATCACTGGAAGCCATGACATTGACCATTGCAAGAGGACGGCCGCCCATCGCAGATATATCATTCACATTGACAACAACAGAAGTATAACCTGTCCACCAGGGACTCTTATTGACTATCTTTCCCCAGATTGCGTCAGCTGCGAAAAGTATCACATCATCAGTACCAATGTCAATAACTGCAGCATCGTCTCCGAAATCATCAATGACCTCTCCGTACTCCGAGCGAACTGTCTCGAATATACTGACAATATCTGCAATCGGCTTTTTCCGGGTAACCCCTTCAAAGTTCCTTAAATTTGCCGCAAGCTCTTCAATATACAAAAAAACACCTGCACAATGATAATAGAATTAATAAGTGGGACAACTATAAAATATCAGTGAAAAGGCTTAAGCCTTCTCATCTGAATGCATCTTCTTGTCCATATCGAGTTTAATGACTTTTCTGCGTTCTTCACTCATCTGTGACATATCCTTTCCAATAAGACCATAAGCATCAGACCTGCACTGGCGGCAGTGTCTCATCTGCTGGACATAAGGTTCACACTGGTTCTGGATAGCCTTACACTCAGCAGGTGTTGGCGGTTCCATATCAGCGAACTTTGCCTGACAGATAAGTGGCATCACATTCATGATAAAGACACCAAGTTCATTGATCTTCTTTGCAACTTCAACAATATGCTTATCGTTGATGCCTGGAACAAGCACAGTATTGACCTTTACAACAAGACCAGCCTCGACTGCAAGCTTGATACCTTCAAGCTGGTTCCTCACCATGATCTCAGCAGCCTCGATGCCCCTGTAGATCTTTCCCTTGTAGGAAATATGACCTATCAACTGAGCCTCTATTTCCGGATCGATGGCATTCATTGTTACCGTTAATGTAGTAACACCTACCCTGATCAGCTCAGGCAGTTTCTCAGGCAATACAAGTCCGTTGGTACTCAGGCAAAGCGTCACATCCGGGAACTCTTTCTTGATAAGATCCAATGTCTCAAAGGTGGAATCATTTGCAAGAGGGTCACCAGGACCGGCAATACCAACGACCTTGATGAAAGGGAATTCCTTCAGTACCTGTCTGGTCTTTTCAAGAGCCTCCTGTGGAGTCAGTACTTCACTGGTCACACCGGGCCTGCTCTCATTAACACAGTCAAACTTACGATCACAATAATTACACTGAATATTGCATTTCGGAGCTACTGCAAGGTGGATTCTTCCGAACTTGTGCTGGGCTTCTTTGGAATAACAAGGATGCTGTGCAATCACTCTCTTGATATCTTCATCCCTGGAAATTTCTATTTCACAAATGTCTGTTTCTTTATTTTCCATAAATATAGCTCCTGTGCAGCTCCAATAAACACGGCTCAATTTAAGGTAAACTCATAGATATAGTTTTGTATAATCTTGTAACTTAACATGTACTTACTTCACACCACTTGCCTTCGCCTTCCCACATTTTTACGGAAAGCGGAAAATCAAGCCTGGATGAAAGATTTGCGTGGACATGCTCACACAGGTTCTCCACGCTTGGAAATTCCAGTATGTTGTTCAACAGCACATGGTCATATTGTTTAAGAACTTCCTTTATGACCTTCTTAATTTCGTAAAAGTCCATGACCATTCCGGTATCCTTTTTCTCACCTTCGATCACAACTTCGGTCTTGTAAGTGTGTCCGTGAACTATTCCGCATGTCTCATGCCCCGGAAGATAATGGGCACTGTCAATGTAATCAATTATTCCAAGTTTCATTTTCACTATAGGCACCCCCACATTTTGTGGGTCTGTGGTATTATTCTCGTATCAACATCATTTAGGAAGGACTCCTGCAGACTCAGCAAATAGCCAGGTTCAGGCTGCATGTCCTTTTGTGTCACCGGTTGCAATATGAGGCTGGATATATAACCGGATATAGCACCCACAACACCTTCAATATCATCAACAGGTGTATCTTTTGTTACAACTATCTTACAGAAACAATCCCTGTTCTGTGTAGTTTTCAGAATCCTGAAGCACTCGATCGTACTGTCAAGATGAAGTTCAGGATCCTCAAGCAATGAGTGAGGCAGAAGTTTTACATCACCGGAAACATATGACAGATTGTCTTTTACTTTTTTTGCCATATGAGGCAATGTCATGTTGGATTCCAGATACAGAGGGATTCCCGTATCCAACGAAGATATAAATTCTGCATGAAGTAACGGTTCACCACCCGTTAGTGAAACGGAGTGCAATCCTGAGAATGATTTTACGATCTCACTTACCTCATCCGAAGAAAGAGGATTTTCAATATTCTGGAAAACATTGGATCCTGCTTTTTTCTCAACCCTGCAAACCTTTGTTGCTTCCACAGGGGTATCGCAATAATTACAATTCAGGTTGCATCCGGTAAAACGAACGAATGCCTGCCTGTAACCTACATAAGGACCTTCACCCTGTACAGAGCAGAAGATCTCACTAATAGGTGCGAACATCATATCACATCCAGTGGTCTGGATTTTCTAAGGTCCATCTCAATGTCGATGAATTCATTATAGTAGCAGTTTGCTATTTTATCCATTAATCCTGCCACGCCATCACTGCTAACCCCGACATCCTCAAGACTACCGTAATAATCGTGCACGACATTTATTCCAAAATGGATCTTCTGCGATACAGCAGATGTACTTGCAATGGATACAGTCAGTTTCTTGCCATCCACAAAAAGGTCATCACCCTTTCTGATGATATCATTGCGGAATTCCGAAAGTACTTCTGCAACAATTGCCGTGAACAACCTCTGCCTCGCATACACCAGTTTAAGGTCAGTTGAGTCAAAGTGTTCTATGATAAAGTGGACCATGTCCGTGGAAAATATCATATCACCCTGTTTCTTGTCCTCAAGGTCGATCATGTGTTCTATCTTAACGTCACAGCCTCCCCTGAAAGCAATGATGGAGTCTGTCTGGACGTCTGCAAGGTTGTAGGCCCAGAGCGATGATATCTGACTACCGTCATAATCTGTGGTTTTATCAAGAATTATGCATTTCATTTTATCGCACCAAAAATTAACAGATCCAGATCAGACCCCAAGCCTTACAAGCAGTGGATCTTTAACACCTGCAGTCTCAAAAGCCCTTCTTCTTCGGGTACAGCTTTCACATTCACCACATGGGACATCTGCACCATGGTAGCAGCTCCAGCTATATTCTAATGGGGCTTTCAGCTCCATTGCCTTAGCAACGATCTCTTTTTTGTCCAGGCCAATGAGTGGTGCAAGTACTTTCACACCATTTGCTGTTGAATATGAAAGCGAATCATCAATAGCAGTGATAAATTCAGCAGAATTATCCGGGAACGTTACAGCTTCTTCCTTGTTGAAACCCACAATTACATACTCACAATCCATGCTCTCAGCAAAAGCTGCTGCTATGTTTATGAGAATGCCATTTCGGTTTGGAACCCATACAGATTTAGCAGACTGGATGGTTATTGAAGGGTCAGCATCATCGGAGATTTCTTCCATGGTAAGTGATGGGACTTCTACATCTGTATTAACAAGAGATGTATTGGTTATCTCACACATCCACCTTATGTCAAGAATACGATATTCGATTCCAAAGTGTTCACAAACCTTCACCGAATTCCCGATCTCACGCTCCACAGAGCGCTGCCCGTAATTGAATATAAGGGCCATCTTAACTCCAATCTCTTTATGAACTGCCGCAATGGCAGTAACAGAATCAAGACCGCTACTTAACAAAGCAATTGAACTGATAGATAATCCTCCATAAGCAAAGTAATACTGTAGTAATATTGAAGGATTATCTAATGACCATCTGAATATAAATACCCATCGTCGAATGTCTCAATATATATAAATATAAAAACAAAGAATATAAAATAAGAGGAATCTTTTTGCCAGCGATCAAAGATAAAATAACCCTTGAGAAATTGCTCCAGAGAATGTACTGGATAGAGAGTGAAATGGAGCAACTAGGTACATGGGAAGCAAGAATAGAGATGATGGATGACAACATAGCTGCACTTGAAGTGCTGTCTCATGATTCTGACATGCATGGAGATATTATCAAAAAATGGTTGACAAAAGGAAATATAACTGTTCCTGAAACAGCCCCACCCGGACTTCCAAAACACATCTTTGACTTTGAAGGAATGTCAGGTAACGAGATGTTCGAAAAAATAATGAAATACGAAATACTTGCTAAGAATGCATACACTGATATGAAAAACACCAATCCTGATATTATCAAAGAATTTTTCCCAGATGAAGATGACCAGATAGAATTTCTACAGGACATGGGACAACTAATAAAAGATGAAGAAAAACACGCAAACATCTGCAAAGACAGAGTAGGCGGTTTTGCAAAAATAATGTATTAAAACCGCTTTTCAGCGGTTTTCGTATTTTTATATTTTATTGTTTTCTGCCGAAGAAGAATGCCATTCCAATAATTGCCACCATTGGGATTGCAACAGTTGGGAATTCAGGAACTTCCTGTGTAACAGGATTTTCAGGTTGCTTTTCCACAGGTCCTTCCTCTTTTTCTTTTTCACTGCAATCTTCTACCATTACAGATTTTTCAATGGAATCATTGGAACCATCTAATCCAGAAGCAGTCAGAACAACTGTGTAAGTGCCATTTACTGCATAAGTATGACTTGGATTCTGCAGAGTTGAATTAGTACCGTCTCCAAAGTCCCATTCCAATGAAGTAGCATTCTCTGACATGTCATTAAAGCTAACTGTCAGACACTCGACACCGTAGGTGAAATTGGCCTTGACGACTAAATCATCATTATCATCTACCACAGATGCAACAGCTTTTACTGTTGGAACTGATGCAGCGCCCATTGAACCCATCATAGTAGGTGCTGGAGCAGGAGCCAAACTACTTGAATTATTAGAAGTTGCTTCCAGCATTGTTGCCGGAGTAGAAACTGCTTTTTGAGAAATAGTCTCAGGTTCTTCCATTGTCGGACCCGAATTATCAGAATCCGGCAATTCTTCTGCAGATCCTGCCTGGAAATTCATCAGACCCGCCAATAGCAGAACTGATGCAAGCATAATAATAACTGGTAAGATCAATCGTTTATTCATAAATGTACCACCATTTGTTTTATTCCTTATTCGAAACATTATTACTGAACAATATTACTTAAATAAATTAAGAGAAAGAGTTCTATATAAAGATATTGACACTTCTAAAAATCATACTCATTATGATATATTCAATTTAGAAAGATTGCAGAGGACAAAAGAACTTGTAAAAATATTAAACAGCAGGCTATTTCAAGGCTTAAAGCCATAAATACCTAACAAAGAAATTGGAAAATGGGAGTGACAGATTGACCGAAGTAAAAGAGAACATTTCAGGAAAAAATAACAAACTAATTGGGGAAAAAAGTCCTTATTTGCTGCAACATGCCTATAATCCTGTAGAGTGGTACCCCTGGGGAGAGGAAGCTTTCAAAAGAGCAAGAGAAGAGAATAAACCGATATTCCTGTCAATAGGCTACTCTACATGCCATTGGTGTCATGTGATGGAAAAGGAATCATTTAAAGATAACAGCATTGCACAGCTTTTGAATGAGTCGTTTGTTTCTGTAAAGGTGGACCGGGAAGAACGACCGGATATTGACAACATCTATATGTCAGTTTGTCAGGCACTTACCGGCAGAGGAGGCTGGCCACTGACCATCCTCATGACCCCTGACAAAAAACCATTCTACGCTGCCACCTATATTCCCAGAGAAAGCAAATACGGAATCCCGGGAATGCTTGAGATCATACCTGCCATAAGAGACCTGTGGATAAACAAAAAAGAAGAGCTTCTCACTAGCGCAGACGCCATAACATCTGCAGTTTCATCTTCCGGGAAAAACGAACAGGATATAAGTATCAATGAAGAGCTCCTGAAAAGAGCATTCGTTCAGCTATCAGATACCTTTGATACCGTCTATGCAGGATTTGGAAGAGCACCGAAATTCCCAACACCCCACCACCTTACATTTCTTCTGAGATACTGGAAAAGAACCGGTAATGCAAATGCATTGGAAATGGTAGAAAGAACCTTAAGTGCAATGCGTATGGGAGGAATCTTCGATCAGATCGGTTTTGGATTCCACCGATACTCAACAGACAGGCAATGGCTTGTTCCCCATTTTGAAAAAATGTTGTACGACCAGGCGTTGATGATAATTGCACTTGCTGAAGCATATCAGGCAACAGCAGATACGGAATACAAAACCACTGCAAAAGAGATATTGACCTATCTTAAAAGAGATATGCTTTCACCGGAAGGAGGATTCTACTCCGCTGAAGATGCAGATAGTGAGGGAGAAGAAGGTAAGTTCTATCTCTGGGCAACAGAAGAAATCGAGGAAATACTTGGAAAGGATGATGCAGCTCTTTTCAAAAACATTTTCAATATTCAAAATGAAGGTAATTTCACTGAAGAACACACAAAACAGCTCGTCGGAAAAAATATACCTCATATGACAGAAACCATGCGGATATTTACTTCTAAAAATGCAGACCGTATGGAAGATATCGCGGCTTCTGTTGAACGGCCAAGACAAAAACTGTTCATTGAACGTGAAAAGCGTATTCATCCTTCCAAAGATGACAAGATACTCACCGACTGGAACGGACTTACAATAGTCGCACTCTGCAAAGCTACACAGGCTTTCAATGAAACAGAATATGTAACAGTCGCTGAAAATGCAGCAGATTTTTTCATGACGGAAATGACAGATGTTGATGGAAAAATGAAGCATCGATATCGTGATGGAGAAGCAGCCATAGATGCTTTCCTTGAAGATTATGCTTTTTTCATATGGGGACTTATAGAGCTCTACCAGACAAACTTTAATATCAAGTATCTGGAACATGCACTGAAACTTAACAGCTATCTGATAACTCACTTCAATGACAATGAAAATGGAGGGTTCTTCCATACATCCGATGAAGCAGAAGAACTCATATTCAGAAGTAAGGAAGTATATGACGGAGCTATCCCTTCAGGGAACTCTGTATGTGTATTCAATCTCCTGAAACTTGCAAAGATAACAGCGGATTTCGAACTTGAGAGTATTGCCCACAGAACAATACAGGCCTTCTCAGAGAAAGTGAACGCGACCCCAATAGGATACACCCAATTCATGTCTGCCCTGGACTTTGATATGAGAGATTCATTGGAGGTCGTCATTGTCGGCAATCCGGATGATACAGACACAAGAGATGTCATCTCATTCATAAATGAGAGATTCATTCCCGGAAAGGTTTTGCTTCTCAAAACAGAAACAGAAGAGGCAATGTTATCAGACATTGCAGTTTATACCAAAGATATGGAAATGATAGATGATAAGACAACAGTGCATATATGTCAGAACCACAACTGCAAACTTCCTTCCAATAACATGGACAAGATAAAGGAGCAGATAGAAACACTTTCATGAATTTATACAGAGCTGGTGATGAGTATGACAAATGGAACAATCTATAATCCTGATATTGAAACTATGGGTAGAAGTGACCTTGATGCCCTGATTGATGAGAGGATAAGATATACGGTGAGCTATGCATCAGAGAACTCATTGTTCTACAAAAAATGGTTCAGGGAAAATAGTATTAACCCTTCTGATATCAGAACCCATGAGGATCTTCTGGAACTTCCAATAATATCCGGGAAGACCATTCGGGAAAATCAACCACCTGTTAAAGAGGATTTTGGATTCAAGACCGTGGACTGGAAGGACGTTTTCACAGTTCATGAAACCAGTGGGACCAGTGGGACACCAAAATCATTCTTCCTTACATGGGATGACTGGGAAAGATATGCAGAGAAATATGCAAGAAGCTTCCTTTCCCAGGGATTCGGTCCCGATGACCGCGTCATTGTCTGCGCATCCTATGGTATGAATGTAGGTGCGAATACTATGACACTCGCAGCCAGGGACATTGGTATGACAATGATCCCTGAGGGGAAGTGCACGTTCCCCGTTAGAATCATGGATGCATACAAACCAACTTCTATTGTCGGAAGCATCTTCAAGCTCATTCACCTTGCAAAGAGGATGAAGGAACAGGGAATGGACCCTGCAAAGTCCAGTATTGAACGTCTTGTGATAGGCGGAGAGAGCTTTGCAGAGGAATCAAGGAACTACGTTTCTGAAATATGGGATTGTGAGGTATACAATACATACGGAAGTACCGAGGGAACTATGTGCGGAGAATGTACAGACATAAGTGGCTTGCATGTTCCTGAAGACCTTGTGCATCTGGATGTGTATGACCCACACATGGATAAATTTGTGAAGGATGGAGAATGTGGAAGGCTTGTGCTCACAACTTTGTTACCTGTCGGGGCGAAGGGTGGAAACGTACTTCTGAATTACGATACAGAAGACACAACCGTTGTTCTCAGCCGGGACGAATGTGCCTGTGGCCGAACTCATATGAAGATAATGAATCCGGAAAGAGAAGCTGAAACTTTCTGGGTTTCCGGAACTCCGTTTAATCGTGTGAATATTGAAAAAGGCGTGTTCCAGAGAGAGAACATGGAATACCTGACAGGCGAATATGAGGCTTTCCTTTATGGCGGTGACGATGAGGGGGAAACAACCCTGAGAGTCAGTATGGAGTGTAATGACCTTCATAAATGTGATGAAGAAGTTATTAAGGAGAATTTCCTGAAATCGTTCTTTGCTTATAAGAAAAATCTGGAGAATTCGTACATTGATGGAAGCCTGAATATCCTTTTCAACTATGAAAAACCCGGTGAACTGGAATTCTACCGTGTTAAAGGAAGACCAAAACGTGTAGTTGACAGAAGGTAATCACAGAAGTGATATCCCTTCCCAGAGCTTAAGATAGAGACTTAGACCTCCGATGAAAACAAGCACCCACAATGCAAGTGTGATTTTCATGAGGTTGAAGGGATCCACAATTGGCTTTATCCTGCCATCAACTGCAAGCTTGATGTATATCGCAAAAAGGATCACGAATAAACCTGCAAGATGATGAAGGTACATCTGGGTACTTAAAGAAGAACCAACTCCTATTTCGGCAAGTGTTGACATCGATGGGAACATGAATGCAATGATGGACAATAATTGCAACAATACAGCAACACTTACAAGATTACAATGTTTTCCAGAGGGATCTTTTGATACCTGCGACAGGGCAATTCCCAGTATAAGAACAGATAAAAATTGTAATAATAAATTAATAAAAGCATTGTTGAATTCTGAGAACATATCCTGCACACCCCTGTTAGTAATAAGGATATGCTTTGTCAGGAATATATAAAAATATTCGTATTCCTATTTTAGAAATTGCCTTTATAGACCTTAAGACCGTTTTCCGATACAGTGAGAATCCAGGGCTCCATGCTATGGGAAGTCGAACGCATTTTACGTACTCTCATGTACCTGTTTGCAACATTGCCTTTAAGGTGCAGGCCTAACTCAATAATTCCATCGGCAAGGTAACCTTCCATACCAGTTGATGGATCTGAAATACCGGATAGCTTTTCCTCTTCAAGGATGAGAAATGTTGTGAATTCCTCACGCCTCAGGGTTTCAAGCATTTTGTACATCTTTTTCCTTAAGTTATGAGGTTCTACATTCAGAAGAGAATACAAAGCGCCAAGAGAGTCGATTGCAACACAGGTGCATTTTTCCCCGACTTCTTTTTTGAACTGAATTATGTTCTCTTCCAGTATACTCAAAAGGTCATCTGAAAAATCATCATATAGGACCCTATAGTCGCTAAAATCCGAAATATGCAGTTTTTTAGACAGGGTAATACCCATACTATCCATATTCTGAAGATGGTTCTCTTTGCTTTGCTCAAATGTTACGTATAATCCATATTCATCCTGTTGTTCCAGATAATTGGAAAGAACCTGAAAAGTAAAACCGGACTTCAAAGTACCTGCTGCACCTGTTACCAGCACAACACTGTTTTTAGGTATATCAGTCTCAAAAACCTCATTCAAACCATCTATAGTGTCCACAAATCGCATAATACCCCTCTTTTCCTAACGTATGCAAAAAAGAAGTAAGAATAATAGAGTCAAAATAATATAAATGTTTAATGGAGAGAACAATGAGAATTCCAAAATATAACGCAAATTTCAAGTTCAGATTGAATCCCCGGATACAGACCTCATCCATCGTTTTAGCAGATGGAATTCTTTCTTCTCCAGTACATTCGGATCCACCTGTAAAACCATCCTTGAACTGGACGCCATTATAGTATCGTTGGTCTGTTCTATCAGTTTGACCACAGATAGAAAATCATTGTCAAGTATCAAGTACTCCAGACCGTCCATGAAAACTACACCATCATCGATCTTATTCACAAAATCAGCTATTGTAGGATAGATTTTGAAAAGTTCAGTTGAATCTATGGATTGTTGACCATTTATCTTATTCTTTGTCAGCCAGACAATCGGTGTCTTTGCGATACCATACATATTTCGAACCTTATCCGGATTCTGCCTTGTAATACAAAGACCTGGTTTCCCACTCCTGACAAGCTCGGAGAATGTCTGGTAACTTTGCTCAGGATTCTCACACTCTGAAAGATAGATATAACCACTTTCCAGCTCGACTTCAGTGTTCGATGTATCTTTTTCAACATCTTCAGTAAGAGGAGTGATGAATATTCCCCTTAGCCGGGAACGGTCCTGTAAGGCAACGATGAGTCCCTGTTTACCACTATTTTCCACAAGAAGGGAAGTTGAAACATTCATTAACACTTTTTCACCATGTTTTGTGAAAAAGTCCATACCAAAGTCTTTTTTGTCAGCAAATTCCAGCAGATCTGTTTCATCTGCAAAATTCCTTATGGGTTTTGCAATGAGCTCGCCCACATCATAACCCAGCAGGTCTGCTGCATTCTTGTTGGCGGTAACTATCTTTCTTTTGTCATCAAGAGACAGGATAGCTATAGGAGATGCTTTTAACAGATTGTCCAGATATTCATTGGCTCGCCTGATCTTAGATTCTGCTTCGAGCCTTTCTGTGATATCCTCACCTGAAACAAGTAAACCATTTGTGTTTCCCTCAGCATCTTTTATCACAATATTGTTCCAGCTCATTATTCTTTTTTGCTGTTTGCTGTTGAGAAATGGTATTTCAAAGTCCCCGTTTCCGGCACTTCCCTGAGATAACAGGTTATTGAATCCTTCTTTGGCATCTTCTCTGAAAATATCAGGCACATAGTTGTCAAACCAGTCATTGCCAATAATCTCATCTTCACTGTAACCGAGAATCTCACTGCCTTTTCTGTTGATCAGCCTGACAATACCTTTTTCATCAAGAACTAGAAGCATTACTCCTGCAAGGTCAAGATAATTCTGTGCCTGGTCCCTTTCAGCTATGAGTTCATCATGAAGGTTTTTTATCCTGAGAAGAGACCCCACTCTTGTTTTTATCTCGATCCTGTCAAGCGGTTTTGTTAGGAAATCATCTGCTCCAGCCTCAATGCCTTTTATGCGATCTTCCAGGCTGGAGAGAGCTGTAACCATAATAATAGGAATAAAACGTGTCTTTTCAGAGCCTTTTAGGGTTTTGCATACTTCATAACCGGTGATATCAGGCATCATCACATCAAGAAGGATTATGTCAGGGTTATGTGCCTCTACCTTTTCCAATGCCTCGATTCCACTAGATGCGGAAATTAGATCATATTCGTGCATAAGGTAGGCTTCAAGCAGCCTGACGTTCATTGATTCATCGTCGACTATCAGCACTTTACCCTTTTTTTGTTCATCCATCCCGGTCACTCATAAAACGTTCTGCTGACATCCGATCCTGAACTGGATAAGCAGACATCGATGCTAAAAGACAGTATAATATTTAATCTATATAAATAAACCCCGAAATTACCTGCATTCCGACACATATAATTCTTCCAAAGTACAGAATTACATATGAGACCTGATGATTGGAAACGATCTTAATATAAAAGACAGCCAGCCGGAAAAGATGACTAAAGCTGCAACAGACATCCGCTATCTTCTGGAGAAAGGGTATCAAAGAGAAAGCTCCATCAGATTTGCAGGAGACCATTACCGACTTGACAAAAGTGAAAGATATATACTTGCACGTACGGTGTTTTCATCAGGGACATCTGTGCAACGCAGGAAGAAGAAACGGGGTTGTGGAGAACTTAAAGGAAAAACACTCCTGATAGACGGATACAATGTACTTATCACACTTGAAAGTCTGCTCAAAGGGGAAAGAACATGGCTGGCAGATGATTCGTTTATGAGGGATATCAGAGGAGTGTTCAGGAACCATTCAAATGATCACATCACATTCGAAGCTGTTGAAAAGATGTTATCTTTTGTTTCAAAATCAAAAGTAAAAGAAGCAAATGTGCTACTGGACACACAGATGAAGAACAGCGGAGAGCTGGCAGCATTTATCCGAAAAAGGATGCAAGAACTGGAAATTCCCGGTAGTGCCAGGACATCGCGACATGTTGACTATGACCTGAAGAACTGCCACATATCAGATGTTGTGGCTACAGCTGACGGAATTATAATAGATTCAGTGAATAACGTGATCGATATCCCAGCCTGCATATCCAAAAGATATGAAGAAAAATAAAACCAATGTCTTAATAATACGTGAGCAATAAGTCTAATAATACAGAATACTTAAGGAAGGAACATGAAAAAACTGGGAATAGTGGTCACTGATCCCAATGACTGGACTGCAGATGCACTTGTGCAGGAAGCCAGGAAAAGAGGTTTTGAAACTTTTTGCCCGGATCTTGGGAAGCTGGAAACTTCTATAGGGAAAGATATTGAGCATATTGCAGATGGAATTAACCTGTCAGAACTTGATGCAATTATCATAAGAGATATGGGCCCAGGCAAGAATGATGCTCATGTGTTCCGTTTCGATGTACTTCAGGAACTGGAAGAAAGCGGGAAAATTATGATCAATCCTCCGGCTGCCATACAGAACGCTGCCAACAAGTTCCATGCAAGCTGCCTTATCTCAAAAGCAGGTATTTCCACGCCTGAGACCTTTGTAAGCCAGGAAACTGAAACTGCCATAAAGGTTGTCGAAAAACTGAAAGACGTTGTTATTAAGCCGGTTTTCGGATATAAAGGGATAGGGATCAAACGCATAAAAAACAATAAAGTGATAGGACCGGATGGAAATGCGGAAAATACGACGGTTTATGATTTTATTTCTGAATCAATAAATGAAAAAGGAATTGTTTACATACAGGAATTCATCGAAAATCCCGGACGGGACATTCGCGCATTTGTTGTTGACGGAAAGGTTATAGGGGCCATATACAGGAAAGCACCGGATGGCTGGTGGTTAAACAACCTGAGTCAGGGCGGGACTCCACAGAGATGCGAACTGACGGAGGAACTGAAAAAAATGTGCATTGATGCTGCAGGAGCCATTGGAGCAGTATTTGCCGGCGTGGATATAATTGAAAGTGATGACAGATGCTTTGTTCTGGAGGTAAATGCAACTCCTTCGGGAGCAGGCATCTATAAATCTCTGAATATCAATGTAGCAGAACATATAATAGATACCATCGAAAACAGGCTGTAAATGTCTGGGATCAGGAAGAACAATGACTGAATACAAACAATGTATTGTTATCAGGGATGACCTCAAATTATCCAAAGGAAAACTTGCAGTACAGGTTGCGCATGCTGCTGTATCTGCTTCTGAATGGGCGGACCGTACAACCCTCGATAAATGGAAAGAAGGCGGCCAAAAGAAAGTTGTCTTGAGAGTAGCTACATTAAAAGACATGTTCCAGCTGAAAGAAGTAGCAAGGAGACAGGGACTTCCTACTGCACTTATACAGGATGCAGGACTTACTGAAATTGCACCTGGAACAGTTACAGTACTTGGCATAGGACCTGCAAAGGCTGATGAACTCGATAAGGTCACGGGAAACTTGAAGCTCGTCTGAGTTTTGATCTTGCATTCGGGCGGAAGTATAGCATGGCGAAAATGGAAAAAACGAGATGGGTGTTGCATGCAATACTACATGTATTACTGATAGCTGCAATCCTGTCTTCCGGATGCCTTTCCGAACCAATGGAAAAAGTAGGGAATATTTTCAATCCATCGTCTGTCAAATTGTTCCAGGAAGAGAATTATTACCAGATAGATGCAGATGAACTTACGACTCCGGTCATTCCAGTCCAGCCAATCTCCATGTATGAGAACAAGCCAGATGAACTGTCAAATAATTTGCCAGGTTTTGAGATTTCAAGCTACTATTTCTACACGGAATTTTACGAAGGAAGCGAGAGCGTTATCAGTGTGTATGTGAAGAACATGGGAAATACGCCTGTTTACGTATACCAGTTTGGTTTTTCGTTACTACCGGAAAAAGAACTTACTTCACAAGATGCAGGCATAACCATACTTCCAGGGGAAGAAAAGAATATTGGAGTCATATCAATAGAGGTTCCGGAGAATGTAGAAGAACTTGAACTCCAGCCACATATGTCATTACTTGCACAAACGAAATCTGACACCTGGCATGACTACAAGAATCAGGACTTTGAAGATATTACAATTGAGGTTTCTCAAAAAACGAGTATGCAGCAACCGGAATACGTCTTTAACCCCGAAAGTATATTCAATCAGATCAATGATAAAATAGAGCCATTTAATGTGGAAGTGCGGACAATGGCTGCAGCGTCTGCAAAGAAATATCCCGGACAGTACAACATATACCAGATATGTTCATTATTCGATGATACAAAAGAGAATATACAATATATTAGTGACCCCAGAGGAAAAGACCTGTGGTCCACACCCGGTGATACATTGAAAGTAGGTGCAGGTGATTGTGATGACTATGCTATCCTTCTGTCATCACTGATAGAGTCCATTGGAGGGACTTCCAGAATCTACCTGACCGATACACACGCTTTTGCAGCAGTATACATAGGCAACAACACAAAAGAGATAGGAACTGCAATAGAAGAGTACTACGGCCCTGTACCAATATATTATACTACAGACGAGTATGGCTCATGGCTTATGATGGACCCAACATCCAGCATATATGCAGGAGGACTCCCGGGAGGAACAGCTCCAACCGAGGGAGGATGGACCTTCCTCAATACTACGACGGTCACTGTGATTGATATTGCGCCCCAGAACTAGGATGATTACAAATGATAATACCAGAAGTCGAAAAAAAGATGGGAATTGAACTTTACTGTACACATGCCGATGGAATTGGAGGCGTGCTCAGACAGGAACCAGATGATTTTATTGTCAATGAGATAACAAACCGGGAAGAAGGTGACAGCGGGAAGTACCTGATCCTTGAAATGACTAAAACAAACTGGGATATGCACCATCTTATTAGGGATATGTCACGCAAATTGGGTATCAGCCAGAAGAGAATAGGATTTGCCGGTACCAAGGATAAAAGAGCAAAGACCACCCAGAAGATCAGCATATATGACATCCCTGAAACAGATATTGAGAACTTCTACCTCAAAGACGTGGAACTCAAAGTCATAGGAAGGTCTAACAGGTCACTTGGACTTGGAGATCTGTACGGTAATGAATTCCGAATCACCATAAGAGATATTGATCTTAAACCTGAAGAGCTGGAAAGAACCCTCAAGGAAACCACAGAAGAAATAACTGCGTTTGGAGGAGTTCCTAACTTTTTTGGAATTCAGAGGTTTGGAGCTCTCAGACCTATCACACACATGGTTGGAGAACAGATCCTTAGAGGTGATTTCGAAAAGGCTGCACTCATATATATTGCACAATCGTTCCCTGACGAACAGGATGATGTGAAAGAGGTAAGGGACTATGTATGGGAAACAAGGGACTTTGCAGAAGGACTTAAAAACTATCCTTTACGCCTCAGATATGAGAGAGCAATGATGCATTACCTTGTGGAAAATCCAGGGGATTTTACCGGTTCATTTAGCGTACTTTCAGAAAATATCAGCAGAATGTTCATACATGCATACCAGTCATACATCTTCAACCGTGTCATCTGTAAAAGAATAGAATGCGGACTCCCACTTGATAAAGCATGTCCCGGAGATATTATATGTTTCAAGAACAAGGAAGGTCTGCCTGATGTCACAAAAATGCAGAAGACCTCAGAGGAAAATGTTGACGGTATGAATAACCTCCTTAAAAGAAGAAGGGCATTTATAACGGGCCCTCTTGTGGGATACAATACTGAGTTTGCATCTGATGTGCCCGGAGAGATTGAAATGGAGATGTTTGAAGAATCCGGAATGTCACAGGAAGCTTTCAAAATAAAACAAATGCCTGCGCTTGCATCAAAGGGCCTCCGAAGGGAGATATTACTCTACTGTGAACCTGTATTTGAAACAGGAGAAGACGAACTGAACCCCGGAAAGAGCAAGGCAACTCTCACATTTTCCCTGCCAAAGGGAAGTTATGCAACAACAGTTCTCAGGGAATATATGAAAGTAGAACCGCTAAAAATGAGCTAGGCCCACTCAAAGTGGGCTTTATTTTTATATCGAATCAGAATCCAGAATTATTTATCCAGAATTGCCTGGATAAAAGCCTTAAAAGGTGGTGACGGATTACCAGGACGGGATTTAAATTCCGGGTGGAATTGTGATCCGAAGAAGAACTTGTGATCTGGAATCTCTGCGATTTCCATTCTATTCCTGTTCTTCCCGGAAAATACCATCCCACTGGCTTCGATCTTGTCAACATAATTAGGATTGACCTCATACCTGTGCCTGTGACGCTCCACTATTTTGGATTGACCGTATATCTTCTCTGCAAGTGAACCCGGTTTCAGGTCTGCTTCGTAATCTCCAAGGCGCATTGTTGCACCCATATCAACCACATTTTCCTGTTCGGGGAGTATATCGATTACGGGATAAGGCGTATTTTCATCAAATTCTGTGCTGTTAGCATTCTCAAGACCTGCCACGTTTCTGGCAAACTCTATGACAGAAAGCTGCATTCCAAGGCAAAGACCGAGATAAGGAATGTTATTTTCCCTGGCGTACTGTATGGCCATTATCTTCCCTTCAGTACCTCTTTCCCCAAAACCACCCGGAACAAGTATGCCATCATATTCTGAGAGACATGATATGGTATCAGGCTCTTCCTCAAATGATTCTGCATTTATCCAGCACGCCTCGTAATTGACACCACACTCAATGGCAGCGTGCTTGATGGAAGCGCTTATACTCAAATATGAATCTTCAAGATGAGTGTATTTTCCTACAATACCTATCCTGACCTCACCTTTCAGATTGTGCATCCGGTCTACCATCTTAGCCCATGCATCATCCGATCCGAAGGAACTCAATTCCAGATGTTTCATCAGGATATCTGTGAGTCCTTCTTCTTCCATCATCAAAGGTACTTCATAAATATCATCTGCATCATGAGCGCTTATAACCGCTTCTTCGGCTACATCACAGAAAAGTGATATCTTGGAAACCGTACTTTCAAGCAAGGGTTCCTTACATCTGGTGACTATTATGTTGGGTTTGAGACCGAGCTGCCTTAATTCTTTCACAGAATGCTGTGTAGGCTTTGTTTTCTGGTCACCCTGCGGGTCCATGGGTACAAGGGTCACGTGAACAAAAGCAAGATTCTCTTTTGGTTCCTCCCTGTGCATCTGCCTTACAGCTTCCAGGAAAGGCATACTCTCAATGTCACCAACGGTACCGCCAACCTCGATCAGGCAAATGTCAGCACCACTCTTTGCAGCAACTCTGCGAATCCTGTCCTTGATCTCATTAGTTATGTGAGGGATTATCTGTACGGTCTTTCCAAGGTACTCGCCTCTGCGCTCCTTGGAGATCACAGATTCGTATATCTTTCCGGTCGTTAGGTTGTGTTCTCTTGTAAGTTCCGTATCCAGGAAACGTTCATAATTACCAAGGTCAAGGTCCACCTCGCCTCCATCTTTAAGAACATAAACCTCACCATGCTGGAAAGGACTCATAGTACCTGCATCTATATTGATGTAAGGATCGATCTTTATAGCCGTAACTTTGTGTCCCTTGTTCTTCAGGTTACGTCCAATAGAAGCCGTGGTAATCCCTTTTCCAAGCCCACTCATTACTCCGCCGGTCACTATGATGTATTTCATATTATTCACCTTGATTATCTTTTAGATTTAGGAAGTCTTAGTAATAGATAAGCCATAAAATATGTCAGTAAAATAGAATAGAATATAGATTGATAGAAACCAAATAACTGTCCGAAATCAATAGACAGCACTATAGCAGCAAGGACAGAAACTAATAGCAATATCATAACTGCCCTGAAAATACTAAGTGAATTAGGAGCAGCAAGACCTAAAGCAGATTGTATCATTTCAAATGATATAGAAGGAAGCTGAGCACTCCAATGTTCTCCCTGATACATCCCGGAAGAAGAAGGTTTAGAGGATCTTACTGGTTTTGAGGATTTTGGTTTATATAAAGACTCATCAACATCTACAGAGAAACTTTTGTCATTTGGACTTTGCCGACCCAGATTCAGGTTAAAACCCTGTCTTTTTGAACCATAGCCCACAGTAATATAGATCTGGCCTTTACTATAGAGCCTTCCATCGTAAGGTATTCTTGCTATCAACGGGATGTATTCCTCATGTTTGACATAAGGATTGTCTTCAAGAACAGTGATATTTTCCCTGATAGAGTCACTCACGGATAAATTGACATGTGTGGGTGCACCATAATTGATCAACACAATTTCAAAACTGCGTTCCTCGCCGGGAGATAAAGGTAACTCAACAGTATCCGTTTCGAATTCCAATGAATTTACGCCAAGTCTGTTGATATGAACCTGTTGCAATTGAATTTCCTCACAAGTTTCATTCCCTTAGATCAGGAGGAAGCATATTTGGAATACCCTCCTCTATAGGGTAATATTCATTACAAACAGAACAGTACAGGGTGCCCGATATAACCTCATTGGCATCTTCCTTTTCGATGTTAAGGATAAGATCTCCTTTACATACAGGACATGCAAGAATATCAATAAGGTTCTTTTTCAACTCGATCACCACCTTTGAATACGTTACAATCAATATAAGGTTTTTCTATCCAATTAACTGAAGTAATATTACTACTGATAGTTCTATGTAGGAGTTTTTGAAAAGAAGAGATAGTTTAATTTACTTTCTTGCCCGTACAATAATTCATGTTTTCCATTTTTCTTAAGGTACTGGACTTTGCAGTTCCCATACTGATAATGATATTCGTGGGACTTTTTGGAACAGGAGTACTTATAGAACTTGGATTCATGCAAAAATTCTCAGGACTTGTCAGACCTCTTTTCAAGTACACAAACCTTCCAGATACATGTGCATCATCTTTTATGGTAGCATTGGGTTCTACTGTCGCTGCAAACAGTATGGTGGTCAATTTTAAAGAAGGTGGGTGTATCAATGAAAGGGAAACTATGCTTTGTGCATTGCTCAACAGTACACCTGCATATGTCAGGGAAATAGTAACCTATCAGATACCTATAGTTCTCCCGGCACTTGGACCGGTTGTCGGCGGGTTCTATGTAATGGTATTCATACTGACTGCAATTGTGAAGGTCAGTGCTGTAATAATACTTAGCAGGATCTTCCTCAAAAAGAACAGATGCATGTATGAAGAAAACATTTCATCAAAAAGGGTCTCCCTGAAAGATGCGATCAAAAAATCCCTGAAACGCAATCGTAAGCTGTTCACAAAGATAGCAGTCATTTATCTTTCGATGACCACACTGGTATTCATCCTCAAGGAACGAGGGGCTTTTGAAATATTTAATGTGTTACCTCTTGCTGAGCTGTTTGGAATACCACCTGAAAGTATTGTACCCCTCACCAGCTATGTTGCAAGTCCTATTCTAGGAATATCGCTATTAGGTCCCATGATAAGCAACAACGGAATATCATACATCCAGGCAATGATAGTGCTCATGCTTGGAAGTATGTTCATGCTCCCTGTATTTAGTATCCGGTCACTTTTACCACGCTATGTATCCATATTTGGCCCACGCATCGGAATAAGGATCGTGGCATTCTCAACAGGTATTAGTATACTTGTCAGGTTTTGTATCCTGCTAATTCTTTTATCGATAGCGTGAAGAACAATATATCCTGCTGACTCCCAAATACCATATTATTTTTTAACGATTACATTTCGAGATATTTTATACAATATATTATATACATATTTACAAATAATCTATTATATTATACCATACTGTGTAGTATAAATTGCACATCCTATATGTTTTTTATATTTCAGGAATGAGTCAAAAATGACATATTATTCTTGAGAAAACAGAACACAGAACAAACAATAATTTAATATATTATATTATCCTCTATATAATAACATGGAGATACAATCCATATTATACTGACGTATAGTGCAATTTTTGCACAGATTATATAATACCAAACATAGGAGATATGAATAAAATGGTAAAAGTAATGATTGTGGACGATGCTGCATTTATGCGCATGGTCATCAAGGACATATTAACAAAAAATGGTCATGAAGTAGTTGGCGAATGTGTCGATGGGCTTGATGCAGTACAAAAATATCCACAACTAAAACCAGAACTTGTCTTTATGGATATTGTCATGCCAAATATGGAAGGAATCGATGCTTTGAAGAAGATAATGGAAATGGACCCGGCTGCAAAAGTAGTGATGTGTTCATCCATCGGACAGCAATCAGTTGTAACTGACGCACTCAAAACCGGAGCTCTTGACTTTATAGTTAAGCCTTTTGATGCAGCAAAAGTCCTGGAAGTAATTGGAAAAGTAATCTAATATGACTATCAATGCACTTGTAGTCGATGACTCCGCACTCATGCGAAAGGTAGTCTCAGATATCCTGAAAGAAGATCCTGAAATAAACGTAATAGCTACTGCCAGGAATGGACAGGAAGCTGTAGAGAAAGTTGAAAAATTCAGGCCGGATGTAGTAACCCTGGATGTTGAGATGCCCGTGTTGGACGGATTACATGCTCTGGGATATATTATGAGCGAATGTCCTACACCAGTTGTCATGTTGACAGCGGTCGACTCCAGGTCAGCAGAGAGTACACTGAATGCATTTGAGTATGGAGCAGTTGACTTTATACAAAAACCATCTGGAAATATTAGTCTGAACATTGCGGATATTGCTTTAGAGATCCGTACAAAAGTCAAAATTGCATCAAAAGTGGACCTGAGAAAACTCGGGTTCATGGAAGAACACGTGAAAAATGCACGTGAAAATGAAGGAAAAACTTTGCCCACTAAACAAAAGAAGCAAGTTATCCCGAAGAGCAAACACCATGCAAGAGGAAAAATTATTGCAATTGCATCATCAACAGGCGGCCCGCGTGCACTTGAACAGGTTATTCCAAAATTACCAGGCGATCTCAAAGTTCCTGTGGTAATAGTCCAGCACATGCCTGCAGGCTTTACAGCATCACTTGCACAAAGACTGGATGTACAATCCCAATTGACAGTTACTGAGGCAAAAGAAGGAGATGTGCTTCATGCAGGACATGCATATCTTGCGCCTGGAAACTATCATATGGAGATTATAGCAAAAGAATCCGGCGGCGTTTACCATGAAGTGATCAAACTTAATCAGAATCCCCGGGAACAGGGAGTAAGACCCTGTGCAAACATACTTTTCAAATCGCTGGTACCCATTTATGGAGCAAACATCGTAACTGCCGTTTTGACAGGGATGGGGGCTGATGGAGCTGACGGAGTTGAGGAGATAAAGAATGCCGGAGGAAAAGCGATTGCCGAGGATGAAAAATCCTGTGTTGTCTATGGCATGCCAAAAGCAGTAGTACAGCGAGGTCTTGCAGACAGTATTGTTCCTTTGGAGAAGGTCTCGAATGAAATTGTACGACTGCTGAATTCATCTGGTGATTAAAATGTTTTTGCAAAAGGAGAGAAGATCATGATGATCTTAGGGTTGGTGTGACCATGGATATGTCGGAATATAAAGAAATATTTAAAGCAGAATCAGAAGAGCATCTGCAGCAACTTAATGATTCATTACTGGGACTTGAACAAAACCCCAATGATCTTGAGTACATCAATAACATGTTCCGTTCAGCACACACTCTGAAAGGAATGTCAGCAACAATGGGATTCAATACCATTGCAGAGCTGACGCATGAAATGGAAAATTTAATGGATATGGTAAGAAAGTCACAATTGGTGATTAGCAACGGTCTCATAGATATCCTATTTGAATGTCTGGATACTCTGGAAGCACTTGTAGAGACTGTGGATAGTGGGGAACAGGTCAATATCGCATCCCTCCAGGCCACACTTGCAAAAGCCATGGAAGGAACAATACCTGTAGATGAGATAACATGTTCAATAGCTGCAAGTACCAGTACCATTGAAAAAGAGATCAGTACGGAATTGCAATCTGCCACAGAAATTACTCCTGAAACTTATATTGAACTAACTGAAAATGAAAAGCATGCAATTGAATGTGCTGTACATGACGGGAACAGGGTTGTATCCTTAAAGGTCGCCCTTGATGAATCATGTGTTCTTAAATCAGCCAGATCAACACTTGTACTTATCAATGTTACAAAGATGGGAGAAATAATAAAGTGTGAACCTTGTGAGGAACAGCTTGAAGATGAAAAATTCGATCTTGAGTTTACAGTTATATTTTCTACAAAAGCCACTGATGAAGAGATCGTGGGAAATATAACAAAAATATCAGAAATTAAAAATGCACTTCTCACAACAGTTTCCCAAAACACCCAGATTGACAAAAAAGACCATGAGAAAAAAGAGAATGATGAAGATATTCATGAAAATAACTCCAGTGTCAAAAGGTCCGATGCAGTCAAAAGCATACAAAGTGTCAGGGTGAATATTGAAAGGCTTGATAACCTGATGAACCTGGTTGGAGAACTGATCATAAACAAAATCAGGTTAAACCAGCTTGCATCTGGTCTCAATGCAAAGGATCTGGATGAATCACTTGCAAACCTTGACCGTCTGACAAATGAGATACAGACGGAAGTTATGGAATCAAGGATGGTCCCTATTGATCAGATCTTCAGCAGATTCCCGAGAATGATAAGGGATCTTGCAAAATCAGAGGGAAAACAAATAAACCTCATCATCGAAGGAAAAGAAATTGAACTTGACAGAACAGTCCTTGATGAGATTGGCGACCCACTTGTCCACCTGTTACGTAATGCGGTAGACCATGGAATAGAACAGGAAGAGGAGCGTAAGCAACTCGGAAAACCTGTTGCAGGTCTTGTCAGACTGGCTGCATCACGTCAGAGGAACAGTGTCCTTATTGAAGTTGAAGATGACGGAAAAGGAATGGACCCTGCACACCTTCGGGACATCGCTGTCAAAAAAGGAATTATGAGCAGGGAAGAAGTTGATAAACTTTCAGATACAGATGCCCTGAACCTGATTTTCATGCCCGGATTTAGCGGGGCTAAAACCATTACTGATATCTCCGGAAGGGGAGTTGGTATGGATGCTGTCAAAACAAAGATAGAATCCCTTGGCGGAAGTGTAAAGATAAGTTCAGTACCTGGCCAGGGAAGCATCATGAACCTGCAGTTACCGTTGACAGTAGCCATTATTCAGTCACTTATGGTCACCGTAGCCGATGAAACATACGCCATACCACTTGGCAATGTTATTCGTGATGTAGGAATTAAAGCCAGTGAGATAAAGACCATAGAAGGAAAAGAAGTTGTTCTTCTGAGAGGCGAAGTACTTCCATTGTTGAGATTGCACAATGTTCTGGATTGCACAGATGAACAGGAAGAGAAAAAAACGCTTATCGTCGTTGTTGTTGAAAAAATGGGAAACAACATCGGACTGGTAGTTGACAGTCTTCTTGGCCAGCAGGAAGTAATAATTAAAACACTCGACAATAAAATTTTGAAAACTATCAAAGGATTTGCAGGTGCAACCATTCTGGGAGACGGAAGTGTCGCACTGATCCTTGACATTGCTACATTGATCTAAATATGAGGGAATAACATGGTAGAATTAGACGAAATGGCAAAAGGAGCATTTCAAGAGGNNGGCCATCTGGCTACTTCACTTTCAAAGATGGTGAATAGGGATGTAAAGATAGATATCCCTGTTGTTGAAATGCTCACTCTTGACGAGATAATTGCAAAGAGCAATGAAGAAGGAAAAAACAAGAGTGTAATAGGAATACACCTCCATATGTCAGGTGATGTGAACGGCGGAACTCTGATACTACTTCCAAAATTCTCAGCATTATCATTTTCCGACCTGCTTATGAAGAAATCCATAGGCACAACCACAAAGATAGAGGAACCGCAGATAAGGAAACTACGTGAAATGGGATTAAATCTCTGCAGTTCCTACATGCGGGTTGTTAATGAATTCCTGGGCATTGATCTGAAAATAGGAGATCCAAACATTGAAGTCAATATGGAAGGAGTAGGCGACTTCATTAAAGCTGAAATTGGAACTCTTGCTGATCAATTCATTGTCGTTAAAGGAGAATGTTTCATACCTTCTACAAATTCAAGGAACGAATTCAACATGCTTTTTGAACCAGGTGCTACAGACATAATAATGGCAGCTGTCATGAAAAAGATGATGGGATAAGATGAACAGTGCCCATTTTGCCCTGGATATCGGAACAAGAACTGTGGTAGGACTCATTACAGAGGATGAGCACCTCAACATCAAGGCTGCATGCATACACGAACATAGCGAACGAAGCATGCAGGATGGACAGATACATGATGTTGAAAAGGTTGCTAAAGTCGTAGATACAGTCAAAACCGATCTGGAAAAGCAAATCGGGCATAAATTATCCAGAGTATCAGTTGCTGTTGCCGGGAGAGCTTTGAAGACATCGAATGTAAAGCTCTCAATGGAAATACCCTACAGAGAAATCACAAGCGAGGATATTTCCGAGCTGGAATTTGAAGCTGTCGCAAGAGCAAGTAACGAACTTGGAATAGATGAAGGGTTTAACTGTGTAGGATATTCGGTTGTCAGCTATGAACTCGACGGCCAGAGGATATCCAATATAGTGGACCAGAAAGGAAGCCATATTTCTATAGAGGTACTTGCAACATTTCTTCCGGAAGCTGTGATCAATAGCATGTTTGCAGTTCTAAGTAAATGCTCCCTTGAAGCATCCAGTGTTACACTTGAACCAATAGCTGCATTGAGTGTTGCTTTGCCTGCTGATATGCGCAAACTCAACATTGCACTTGTAGATGTAGGGGCAGGTACATCAGATATAGCCATAACTGACAACGGAACCGTCATCGGATATGGAATGGTTCCGGAAGCAGGGGATGAAATCACTGATTTTATTTGTGACCATTACCTTGTGGATTTCAAAAAAGGCGAGATGATAAAACAATCCCTTACCAGCAAAGAGAATATAGAACTTGAAGATATTTTCGGAGTTACATCAGAAGTTCCTGTAAGCCAGATAATCAATGACATCGAAAATGAAGTTGACAAACTGACACTGCATATTGCAGAAGAGATAAAATCACTTAATACTAAAACACCAAGGGCTGTTGTCCTTGTGGGTGGAGGATCGCAGACTGCGGGACTTAAAGAACAGTTATCGAAACATCTGGAGCTCCCCATACAAAGGATCGGCTTCCGTCTTCCTAAGCAGATAGAAGGGTTTTCGGACAGCACAGGAAAAGTCAATGGCGCTGATATGATAACGCCCCTTGGAATTGCCAGGATGGCCATCCTTGATCAGGGTATTGAATTCATAGATGTTTCCGTTAACGGTTCGAACATTCATCTGATGGATGTCAACGGACTGTCTGTAATGGATGCACTTGTCGTTGCAAAGGTGAAACGACTCTACCCACGCCCCGGAATGGCACTTAGTTTAAACGTTAATTCTGAATTCCTTACCATTGAAGGAGAGATGGGAGAACATGCAAGAATATTGCTCGACGGAAAGAAAGCAACTCTTGGAGACCCTGTTCATAAAGGTGCGGTTATTGAATTCACAGCTCCTTCGGATGGAAGAGATGCACATGTGAAGGTAAGGGACCTGATCGAGAAATTGGGAATACCTTCCAGTGTGACAATAAATGTCAATGGGAAAAATCTGGAAGAGATGCCTTTTGTCAGGATTAATGACAAAACAGTATCCTTTGACGATTTTATCCCAGACAGGTCACGGGTAATTATCAGACCTGCCTGTTTGCAGGATGTACTTGAACATGAACTTAATGTTCAGGATGCTGAGAAGATAAGTGTCATTGTAAATAACCAGATACGATACTTTGAAAAAACAAGATACATTGTCAAAATCAACGACAGGATTGCAGACATATCCGAACTTTCCACCCATGTCATTGAAGATGGTGACGTCATAAGCGTAGAAAGAACCGAGTTTGATTATACCCTGGAAAAGATTATGGGCAAACCGGAAGACGGCAAAAGGATCTGTGTGCTTCTCAATGGTGAAGAGGTAATATTCAACGGATCCCAGGCACAGATCACCCTGAATGGGAAAAAAGCAAAGCTTTCTGAAAAAGTGAATGACGGAGACACTGTCAAATTTAAAAATGGGGAAGAAGCCGACCCTATTCTTTCAGATTTATTTGAGTTTATGGATATCAGAAAGGAAGAACTTGTAGGCAAGAGCATGAGGCTTCTTGTGAACAGTGTTCCTGCCAGGTTCACAACCCCACTGAGAGATGGAAACAATGTGACTATAGAATTTGTAGAGGGATAAAATGCTTGAAACCATTCAAAAAAGGGACGAAGACTACGAGATGCTCAAAATACTGATACAGAAGAAACTTGGTTTTAATTGTGAACAATATAAGGATTCACACTTTAAAAGAAGGATCGATGTCAGATTGCGTGCAACTAACTCCAAAACATACAAGGNNAACTAATGGAAACACTGACTGTCAATGTTACCAATTTCTTCAGGAATACAGAAGTCTATGACATCGTTGAAAAAGAAGTATTACCTGCCATTATCAAAACAAAGAATACGGGACTTCGATCTATACGCATATGGAGTGCGGGTTGCTCTATTGGCGTAGAAGCATATTCAATTGCAATGCTGCTTCACCACATACTTGGTGATGACTTCAAGAAATTCAATATCAAGATAACAGGCACCGATATTGATAGGGAAAGCCTGTTAAAAGCCCAGAAAGGTGTTTACTCTAATACTGAAATGAAGGATGTAAGACCTGCTTTTCTTAAAAAATACTTCACAAAAGAAGGTAACAACTACATAATCTCTGATGAACTGAGAAATATTGCACAATTCAAAAAGCAAGACCTCATTTCCGGACCTAAAATGAATGGCTTTGATGCCGTATTCTGCAGGAATGTCACCATATATTTCCAGAAGGAACTGCAGGAAAAGCTCTACATGGATTTTTATAATGCGCTGGGGAAAGATGGATTTTTTGTTATGGGTAAGACAGAGACCTTGATAGGACCATCTAAAGATCTGTATAAAGCTTACAACTCAAAGGAGAGGATCTACCAGAAATAACATCGATACTTTGTTAAAAGTGACAGTATCTAAAATGGTATTCGGGAGTAAATAAATGAAGTACAAAATATCGAACCTGACTGAGTTACAGATCAGTGCATTAAGAGAAGTTGTCAATATCGGCGTTGGTAATGCTGTCACTTCCCTATCAAAAATGATCTCAAAAGAGATTAAAATAGAAGTTCCGGGACTTAAAGTAGAATTGATAGAGAAAGTACCGGATTTTGCAGGTGGCGCTGATACAGTAGTATCAGGAGTGATCATGCATGTAGCAGGGGATGTGGAAGGATACATAATGATGATGCTTNNCCACTGAAACAATATGCAAAACGATCACCAACGAGGAGGAGGTCGACATTATGAGTCCTCTGAACCAGTCCCTGATAGAAGAGGTTGGAAATATCCTTGCAGGATCCTATGTCAGTTCACTTTCAAATTTCCTGGGACTGAACATTAAATTATCACCTCCTATGCAGACATTTGACATGCTTGGTGCCATAATAGATCATATACTCATCGAAATGAGCCAAAAAGCAGAGCATGCACTTCTTTTTGACACATTGTTCATGATCGAAGGCAATAGAATGAATGGTACCTTCCTTACCTTGTTCGATCCTGATTCAATGGATATTATACTTGAACGGATCGATAAGATGATTTGACAGGAGTGGGATGAATGAATATAGTACTTGATAAATTCTATTATGATGCATTGAATGAAGTGGGAAACATAGGGATGGGAAATGCAACAACTGCCCTGTCACAACTTGTAGATAAATCAATAAATGTAAGCAGTTCTGCCCTTACATTGCTCAGTGTACGGGATATCAGTAAAGATGAGAAAAAAGACAGAATCGGAGCAATTGTAAGAGTAATGGGCGATATGAATGGAGGATTCATACTAATCATCAGAAACCGGCATTCTGATGCATTGTCTGACATGCTGCTCAAAGGTAACAGTTCCGAAAAAGACAATTATATGAAAACTTCAGCTTTTATTGAAGTTGCCAATATCCTTGCCGGAAGTTACTATAATGCTCTTTCAAAGTTCCTGAATCTTTCAATCATACCTTCTATTCCCATAATATCCGAAGGAAGCGCCGATGAAATATTCTCAAAAGCAAAAATGCATATGAATGGGAAAATAGAACACATTTTCGGCCTGACCACTCTTTTTGAGGTTGCAGGAGNNATAAGCGGTGACATGTACATGTTGCTTGATTCCGGTTCATTACAATCCGTACTTGAAAGGATAGAAGAGATGCGTACGAGATAAGCATGATAATAGTGGGAATGGCTGATAGTGCTGTGGCGAAGAAGCCTACAAAACTTACTACCCTCGGATTAGGGTCATGTGTAGGCATTTCCCTCTACGATAAAAGCACATACGTTGGCGGGATGGTGCATATAATGCTCCCGAGTATCGAGCAGGCAAGGTCAAAAGAGAATATGGCTAAGTTTGCAGATACAGGCATACCTTCCCTTCTTGATAGTATGGTTGATGAGGGTGCATATAAACATCGTATCACTGCCAAAATAGCAGGAGGTGCGAGTATGTTCTCATTTAACTCCAGTACCCAGCTAAATATCGGCGAGAGAAATATAACAGCTACGAAGCAGGTTCTAAAAGAACTGAAAATACCCATTATTGCCCAGGATACAGGATTGAATTACGGACGTACTATAATACTTGACACTGAAAACGGAGAACTTACTGTCAAGAGTGCGATCAAAGGCATAAAAACATACTAATATATATATAATTTGATTAATATATGTGTAACGCATAAAATGTAGGTGGCAGCAGGATGTTAACTCCGGATATAACAATAATACACATTATTTTCGTTTCAATAGCCATGGCATGTGGATTTGCAGCCATATATTTCTGGGTGAAGGTATACTTTGAGACAAAAAGAGGATCCATTGCCTGGTTGCTCCTTGCACTTACATCCATATTCCTCATAACATCTGCAATATTCCCTTCCATTGCCATCGCCTCACAGGATACAGATATTACTGAAATGATATTCCTGTTTTTAGGATTCTGGAGTGCTGTTTACATTGGAATCTTTGCCGCTGCCGGTTTTTTGATGCTTCAGGCTTTCAGGACGATACCAAGGGAAAAACTTGGAGATTATCTCATAGAAGGAATGGTATTCACAAAACCACTGCAATCTGAGGAAGATATCGATAATATTCAGGAAGTAGAGCAGATATCCACATTACTCAACAGGTCTACCTTAATAGAGTACACACCAAAAGCCAGATATGAAGACTCCGTTATCGAGATCTGCCTGCGTCTTTATGGAGAAATGGTAAATACAGTTCTTGTATCCACCCAACCACGTACAGCCATGTACAAGGAAATGATCGGAGACCTCATGGATATAGGCGCAATGAAATTCATCGAAATATCCTCTACAAGCAAACAGGTAAGCAACGAAGACGGAATTATTAAATTGCCAACAGATGAGCTTGATAAATTCTTTGAACTTACAAGTAAGCTCCCAAAAGGCTGTGCAGTGATCTTTGAACCTATAAGCCAGTTGCTCCTCACAGCAGGGGATAAAGAGATCTATGAATTCATGTCAGAAATGGTTGAAAGATTTGCAACAAATGAGTTACTTCTCGTTGGAATGATCAACAAGAGTGCACATGACGAACAAATAGTATCCAGGATCGAAGGTCTTTTCCTAAACCTTGCAGAGGAAGAAGGGACAAAGATCCGCCTTGTGAAAGGTGGAAAAGAGGAATATATCCGATTTTATGTTGGTGAGAAATTCTTCATGGATCAGAATGTGCACGTTAAACTGGAATAATAGAAGGAATGAGTAAAATGGATAAAGAACTGGACAATTTCATAATAGATGCTTTCAAGGAAATAGGAAGCATAGGGATGGGAAACGCAACCACATCCCTGTCTAAAATGATAGAGAAACGTGTCCAGCTCAATCTGTCTGATGCCAGACTGTTTGAACCATCTGCCATCATTGACATGATACCTGATTCAATAACCATGACAGGTATCATGATACCAGTCCGTGGCGACATCAATGGTCTTGTAATGTTGTTATTTGAATTCGGAAATGCTGTTTACCTCAGCAATTTATTACTGCAGCGTATTGAACATGATGACGATCCAAGTATCTATGAGTCTGCGCTTCTTGAAACCGGAAATATAATTACTGGTTCATATCTGGGCTCATTATCATCTTTCCTGAACCTGAAGATAATGCATTCTGTACCTGATATCAGTTTAGGACCCATTAAGGACATTCTCAACAAAGGAATATCCATGATGGGGGATGAAACTGCAAATATATTGAATCTTGAAACAATGT
>DAZF01000014.1:69928-70900 GCA_002507205.1 Methanolobus sp. UBA32
TCATTGTTCGTTTCCAGAGATATCACTTCAAATGATTCATCTTATCCAGTTGAAAATTGCAGGGACATTGCATCAGTTAAAGAAGACGAGAAAACCGTGCTGAACACTGGAGGAATTAAAGCTTCGTATGTAGCAGAGACTGAGATTATTGTATGGACAGCAAAAAGCCAGAGAGGACACGAACTTGGACTTGATTCTCTAAGTACGGATCATGTAAGGCTTCTTATGGCAGAAGACGGACGTTTTTTTCTCAGATACGATGTTGCAGGAGAGAGTCCCTTTGAGATGACTGTAAAGTCAGAAAATGAAGCTATGCAGATAATAGATGAAGATAACATGACCACTGAACAGTTGTATCCGGAAAATCCGGAATTAAAATGGATTAAAATAACTTCACTTTAATATAATACAGTGAATTCAATGGCAAAGATTAAAAACTATAACGGTAATTAATATATAAATATAGTATATTTACTAAGNNACAATTAATATATAAATAAAGTATTATGTAGATAGAGAATGACTGATAAGGAGACCCATAATCATGATGGACATTGCAATATATTCACTTGTTGATGATATGGTCAGCAAAGCAGGGACCGAAGGTGTCGTGGAATACTGGCTTCGCGTTGGTGAAAGCTATGCTGAGAGAATGGGAAAGGAAGCATATGTCGGATGGCCCGCTTTTAATGTGGCAATGAAAGATGGAAGGACATCACTGACAGTCGAGGGAGCCGTCAATGTCCAGACAGATCTTGCCATCACTGACAAAGATGGAGATGTCATCGGATATGTATACGCTTTAAAAACATGCCCTATGGCACCTACAATGGGAAGATACATTTCCAGAATAGGACCAATCCCTGATTCTGACACAGATGTTGCAGATAGTTATAACAACCGTATCAGAGACTCAGCCGTTTCAAATTACTGCATAACACACCAGAAATTCAGAGAAGTTGCAGCAAACAA
>DAZF01000061.1 GCA_002507205.1 Methanolobus sp. UBA32
GGCATCTCCGAAATGGTGAAATACTTATTAAGCTGGTCAAGTGTGGCTGTGGTTCCTGCCCTGCGTGCAGAGATAACTGCTGCTGCGGGTTTCAAATAAAAGGTATTTCTGCCTCCAAGCAGGTTTGTGTAGAATGCACAGTCCATAAAAGATGTTATGGCGCCAGTGGCAGCGGCATAATGTACAGGTGAACCGAAGAAAAATCCATCAGCATCTTTGGCAATGTCAAGGAAATCGTTGACTTTATCGTTAAATGCACACTTCCCAGTTTTGGCACAGCTCCTGCAGGCAGTGCACCCGGATAGTGGTTTTTTCCCAACCCAAAAAATATCAGTATCGATACCTTCTTCTTTCAATGTCTCTGCTACTTCCGTAAGAGCGGTATAGGTGCAACCTTTCTCATGCGGACTTCCGTTTACTAATAATACTTTCATTTTCATACCTCAGTGGTCTTATCTTAATTTATCGTACTCTTCATCATCTACAGGTTCCAGCCATTCTACTGGCCCTGCATTAACATTTGTCTCAACAGAAAGGTGTACGAACCAGCTGTTATGTGCTGCTCCATGCCAGTGCTTTACGTCCGGAACTATTGTCACTACATCTCCGGGTTTGAGTTCCCTTGCAGGCTTTCCGTCCTCCTGGTAATAACCACGTCCGCCTGTAACTAACAGAATCTGTCCGCCTGCATGCTTATGCCAGTTATTTCGACAACCCGGCTCGAATGTCACATTGCCGATGGGACAATTAAATTCATTATCTCTTCCCACCAGCATGCTAAGCCATGCCTTGCCTGAAAAATACTTGCTGAACATTTCCGGAAGTTCCTCTCCTTTCGGAAAGATCACGCTTTCAATTAGATCGTTTGAATTAGTCATATTTTGAATCTCCTTTAATTTTTATACTGCCGTTTGCTCAGTTGTAAAAAAGAATGAGTTGAGAATCCTTACTTGTAGGAAGCTTCATAGATGCCAACACAGTCATCAATACTAAGCTCAGTCCTGTCACATGTAAACAAAAAGCCCAAGGTATCCTTTGCATTCTTAGCCATTATCTCAAATTCGTCCGGTGTGATACCGTAATCGGACATCCTGAGGTCTGCAACTCCACAGTCTTCCTGCAATTTCACAAGCATTTTGATGAAATCCATCGGCTCTTTGGCATCCTCCATTCCCATGATCTTTGCCATTTGTACAAACCTGTCATCACAGACATGCTTGTCAGTAAAATGAGTGAAATACGCCTTGCTGATCATGATAAGACCGGCACCATGCGGAAGTTCCTGGTGATAGGCTGACATTGCATGTTCCAGTGAATGCTGACTGGTGACAAGACCTACACACATCACTGTACCGGAAAGAGTATTCCCGAAAGCAACCTTTTCACGTGCATCCAGATCATTCCCATTCTTCACAGTTTTTGCAAGATTCTTTGCGATATTCTCTATTGCGGTGATGGCATACATGTCGCTCATAAGATTGGCACCGTTGGAAACGTACCCTTCAACGCTGTGGAATAATGCATCAAATCCCTGGTATGCAGTAAACTTCGGTGGTACGGTCAGCATAAGCTCAGGATCGACAATAGCCAGGACCGGGAACAGTTCCTCGTGTACAAATCCGGTCTTCTCATGCTTTTCTTCATGAGTGATCACTGTGCCCGGGTCGGTCTCTGAGCCTGTTCCGGCTGTAGTTGTAATGGCCATGATAGGCAGAGGGCTGTTCTTTAAAGGTATTCCTTTTCCGCTACCTGAAGGAATATAGTCCCAATAATCACCTTCGTTTGTAGCCATTACAGCAATTGCCTTTGCTGCGTCCATACAGCTTCCACCACCCAAAGCAACAATAAAATCACAATTGTTCTCTTTTGCAAAAGCACCGCCAGCCATAATTGTTGATCTTAGTGGGTTGGCTTCAACCTTGTCAAAAACTACAGTTTCCACACCTGCTAGTTTCAGCTGCTCTTCGGTCCTTGCAAGATAGCCGTTCTCTCTTGTAGACTTGCCGTTAGAGATAACTATCATAGCTTTCTTGCCAGGCATTTTCTGCTCATGCAGATTATTTAATTGACCAGCACCGAACATGGTTCTGGTAGGTACATACATATTATAACTCATATCAAATCCTCAATTTTCCTTTTCTGAAAAGCCCTAAATACTCAACATGTTTATATGATTGAGTAATCAGTCATTATGTTTAGCAGGCTGTGTGCTCGAACTCAGATTATTACGAGTGACTAATCAGTCAATTGCATAATACATCTACTGGTATATAAGGATAAGCATTATACTGAATAATTGAATGGGAATAATTAATCACAGTCTCCCTCAGTGCCCTCAACTGTAAAAGGCGCTTTAGCGCCTATACACAGTGATTTTTCGGATTAATACATTTTTAAGTCAGAAATCCCACCACGAAGTTGAAGACGTTTGCAGCTCTGAATCTAACATGACAGTCTCACCGATCATTGGGGCAATTATATTCACTTCTCTTTCATTTGCCTCTTCCAGCGCCCTTTCTATTGGTTCATCCCAGGCATGATTAGCTAATGTAAATGCTCCCCAATGCATCAGCATCATGGTCTCACCATCTACATCCAGATTAGCCTGTACTGCTTGTTCCGGAACCATATGGACTTCAGCCCATCTCTGGTCATATTGGGCACCTTCGATAAGGGTAATGTCAAAAGGTCCGTATTGGTCCCCTATTTCCTTAAAATGTGGGCCGTATCCACCGTCTCCACTTGTATATGCCCGGGTTTTGCTTCCAAGGATGACCCATCCTCCCCATAATGTAGTATCAATGTTGAAAGGATCTCTTCCTGAGCCATGTCTGGAAGGGGTCAGAGCAACAGTCAAGCCTTGGTACTCCGTTTCTTCCCACCAGTTAAGTTCTGTGATCATCTCTTCCGGAATACCCCACCGGATGAGATGAGCACTACACCCAAGAGGAACAAAGAAATGCGATACTTTACTGTTTAGTTTTACAATCGATTGGTAATCCAGATGGTCGTAATGGTCATGTGAAATGAAAACTGCATCAATTGGCGGCATTTCATCAATGATATTCAGCATGATATCTTCACTGTATTCATATCTGTTAATCCCCACAAATGAAACCGGTGAGGCAACAGGACTTAGCATAGAATCAAGCAATAGTTTTTTGTTATCAATGCTAAGCAGATAAGCAGAGTGTCCTAACCATGTCAAACTATCGTTTTTACTGTTTACCTGGTTCCAGTCTATCGTAGAAACATGGATTGGACTTGCAGGATCACGGTCCACAAGCTCGGAAACTGAAAAATCATTTGCTGGTAGAGTATCTGAGGGATCTCCGAATACACTGGTAGGCAATTCATTTACAAAATGTCCATCTACATAGTTACTGAATTGCTGATATGCTTCTTTTTGTTCTGTTGTCGGATCCCCGCCGAAAGCCGGGTCTACATTCATGAATACTATTATGCCGGCACAAAACAGAAGCAAAAGTAAGAATGAATGTAACGCGATCTTTCTGAGTTTTAACTTTTTTACTTTTTGAATCACAAGAACACCAATTTTTCCAGGCACCTTGCCTGTATAACTCCACTATAAGATATTACAGGGAAATATCTATAAAAAACCCTGTTACGATGGCAAACAAGATCGTATATGCCAGATAGATACTGAATTGCCTTTTACCCAGAACAATTTTCACAGCTCCAAGGTTAGTTATCTTCGTTGCGGGTCCGGTTATCATAAATGCTGCAGCAGCACCCAGACTCATACCATGTCGCAACCATTCCAGCAGCAAAGGAATGGTTCCTCCGCCACATACGTATAAGGGTACACCTACCGTTGCTGCCATTAATACGCCAAATCCCCGTTGGCTTCCGAAAAGACCTGCAAATATATCAGGCGATACATAACGCTGGAAAAGTGCTGCGAGCACGATACCAATAAAGAAATATCCTCCTGTTGCCCTGATATTTCTCCAGATATTCTTTAGCAGGCGCATTAGCATATTTGGGTCAGTATCCCTGTTTCCAGGTAGTACAAGCGTTGAAAAATTAAAAAACCCCTTGTCCCGGAAAAATAGCCTGACACAGAGACCGGCCAGTATCCCACAAACTATGCATGAAACTAAACGTATGAGAAACGCAGTCCTTCCAAGAGCTGCGCTGTAAATGAGAAGTTGTGGATTCAGTAAAATGGAACTCATCATGAACGCAGCCAGCCAGTCATCCCTCATTCCTTTTTCAGAGAATGAAGCTGCGATGGGGATGGTCCCATACATACAAAGAGGGGAGGCGATCCCGAGCAAGCTTGCCGGAACCACCCCGAATACTCCAAGGCGTTTGTTCTGTATTGAAACAAACAACCTGTGGATCTTTTCTTTGCCAAATACGGAAATTACCGAGCCCAGGAAAATACCAAGTACCCAATATATTACAATCTGGTTGAACAGGATACTGAAATAATACCAGAGATATATGAACTCCCTCTGGAGTATTTCAAGCATCCAGTATCACCAATTCATATTCCTGACTTCCCAGGCCAAGTCCTTCTGCATGGTCAAGAATATGAGTAGCATTTCTTGATTCCATGCGCTCGATAAGGTCCTGTCCGTCAGGAGCTGCATATACAAGATCCACGGAAGCCTTATCCAGTGCTATCGGATCGAGTGATGCCAGAATACCTATGTCTTCCATTGTAGGTTCCGCAGGACTGGAGTCACAATCACAGTCAACAGATAATCTATTTAAAACATTGATGTAAACGACATTATCACCTACTTCATTCATAAAGGCTCCATTAGCTTCTGCCATAGATTCTAAGAACTCATCCTGTGGAGTTTCTGAGATTCCAGCCCACAATTGCTCGACAACACTATTTCTTCCAGCTGTATGAACTGAAGTTTTTCCATTCGGGGAGGCGATTCCAATGGCAACATTCTTTAATGCGCCACCAAAGCCACCCATTGCATGACCTTTAAAGTGTGAAAGGATAAGCCATGAATCATAATTTTCAAAATGAGAACCTACAATAAACTCATCAAGATGTTGTCCAACAGGAACTGATAGAGAAATCTCACCTTCTTCATCCATAATATCTGTTGGAGTGAACGCAGTAAACCCATGATCTATCATAACCTGTTTATGCATTGCGGTTTCAGCACGGCCACCGCCGTAAGCCGTATTACATTCAACTATAGTCCCATTAACTGACTGTACAAGGTCTTTGATCAGATCAGGCTTAAGATAATTGTCACCGCCCGGTTCACCGGTACTGATCTTTACCGCTACATTTCCGGGAAGTTCACGGTCCATTGCTTCGTAAACTGCCATTAATCCTTCCGGACTGATATCAGTGGTCATATAGACTTCAGGAACTTCATTTATAGAGTTGCCTGAAGTAGTTGTCATCTGAGACTCCTCACCAGGGATGTTGCTTTCTACTTTCAGTGATTCAGAAGCAGTTTCGGATGTGTCTTCATCTGTGATGCATCCTGCAATTAAAGAAAACATCAGGATAGCGACTAACAGAACTTCTGTGCATTTAAAGTTACAAATAATGTTGAATCGTCAAAAATGCCTCAATGTTGTCTTTTATCTACTGTTTATCATGGAAGTGGGCATAATCCTTAAAAATGATGAGTGACCGGTCACTCACCTGTGCGGCGAAAAAAATATTAGCTTTTGGCCAGCCCCTTCCATATAATCTCAAATCCATCCTCTATAGCCTTATTTTTGTCCTGCGGTTTTGAATAAAGGATAAAGTCCACAATTGTCCTGCTGGACTGATAGAACATTGAAATGATCATTCCTTCAGGGTAATCTCCAATNNACCACTTCACGCGTATAGTCCGTTATGTAAGGAGATGAACAGAACTGGTCGACAAAACGAAAATCTTCCTGATTGTTGAGTCCCCATTCAATAAGATTATACCACATTTTCCTGAATTTATCCTTGAAGGTACTCTGGGAATCGACATCTTTACTCATACTGCGGCTTAGTTTTCCCTTTACATCAAAATACAGACCATTGATAAGATCCTCTTTAGTAGGGAAATAATTGAATAAAGTACCTGTGGCTACACCTGCTTCTTTTGATATCTGGGCAGTGGATGTGCC
>DAZF01000010.1 GCA_002507205.1 Methanolobus sp. UBA32
CTATTCATAGGGTGGTAGTTGACTCAAGAGGAATGACATTGACCGGTAAACGTATATTAATGGGTAACGAAGCCATTGCTTTTGGAGCTATGAAGGCTGGTCTTCAGATCGCAAGTGGATATCCTGGCACACCATCAAGTGAGGTCATGGAGACTATCATTTCACATGCAAAGGAATATGGTATCTATGCCGAATGGGCCACAAATGAAAAAGTAGCACTCGAAACTGCAGTAGGTGCAGCATATTCAGGTGCAAATGCCATAGTCACTATGAAACAGGTAGGTCTTAACGTGGCTTCCGATCCTCTTATGAGCCTTTCCTACATAGGTGTGAAAGGTTCACTTGTCATCCTTGTTTCCGATGATCCGGGTCCGCATTCATCCCAGACAGAGCAGGATACACGGGCATTCGGGTATTTTTCTAATATTCCCGTACTTGATCCCTCAACTCCGCAGGAAGCCTATGACATGGCAAAACTGGCATTTGAGTTGTCCCATGAAATGGAAACTCCTGTAATTCTGAGGACCACCACAAGAGTTTCCCATGGTTGTGCAGATGTGATCATAGAAGACATTGACCCGGTTTCCAGGGATATTGAGGGTTTTGTCAAAGATACAAGGTGGACCATCTTTCCAAAACTGACAGCCCAGCGTCATCCGCTTCTGGAAGAGCTTCAGGTTAAAATATCTGACCGTTTTTCAGAGCACTTTGCCGATAATTCATTTAATTCTATCACAAAGGGAAGCAGCAATATAGGAATTGCAGCATCTGGTGTTTCAAGCCTTTACGTCCGGGAGGCAATAAAGGATTATCCCGGAACATTCTCCCTTTTTAAGACTGCCACTGCTTATCCGTTTCCAGAAAAGGCAGCTCTTGATTTTATGAAAGGGATATCTGACCTGATAGTTGTGGAGGAGCTGGACCCTTACATGGAAGACCAGTTCCTGCAAATAGCAGGCAGACACCACCTTACTATCAATATTCATGGAAAGAAAGATGGATCCTTCTCTTTCAGTGGTGAGTATGATGTGGATGTTGTCATAGACGGCATCAACCGTGCACTTGATAAAATAGGCAGCAATACCTGTTGTCTTTCCCACTCGATTGTAGCCGTAAAAGCAGAGGATATTCCGTCTCTTCCCATTCGGGCTCCAACTTTGTGTGCAGGTTGCATGCATCGGACAGTATTCTATGCCTTCAAGAAGGCTGCCGCCAAAATGAGATCAAAAACCGGCGTTGATTCGGTATTCTCCGGTGATATAGGATGTTATACACTTGGAAATGCCCGTCCTCTGAACATGGTTAACACCTGTCTGTGTATGGGCGCCGGCATAAGTATTGCAGCCGGTCTTTCCCATACACAGGAATTCAGCAATGGTCAGAATGCAAAGCAGGTGGCTTTCATCGGTGATTCCACATTCTTCCATTCTGGTATCGCTGCTGTTGTCAGTGCTGTCTACAACAATGCGAACATAACAATTGCAGTTCTCGATAACCGTACAACTGCAATGACAGGACATCAGCCTCATCCCGGTATAGGCATAACTGCCATGGGCTTCCCTGCAAAGATGATCGATATTTCAGAGGTCCTTAAAAGCTGTGGGGTCGGAATGGTAAAGACCATTGAAGCAGATGACCTTGATAAATGCATGGACATAGCCACTGAGGCGATGGAGTTCGAAGGACCTTCTGCTGTAGTGTTCAAAGGCAAGTGCGTTGCCATATGCAAGGGAACAGGGCAATATATCGTTGATGAGGACAAATGTACCGGCTGCAAACTGTGTATCAGCCAGCTTGGATGTCCTGCAATTTTCTCAATATCCTCAGGACTTCCGGTAATTCAGGATACATGCAGCGGGTGTGGCCTGTGTGCACAGATATGTCCGTCTGATGCCATTGTGCTGAAGGAGGTTTCACAATGAAATTCGATATTCTCATTGCAGGTGTCGGTGGCCAGGGTGTTGTGCTGGCTTCCCGTTTGCTTGCTACCGCTGCCATGGACGCAGGTTTCCATGTGGCTACGGCTGAGACCATAGGAATGGCACAGAGGGAAGGGTCTGTAACCAGTCATGTGAGGATCGGTGACGGTGTATGCGGATCGCTGATTCCTCAGGGAAAGGCAGACCTGCTTATAGGCCTTGAGCCGGCAGAAGCTGCAAGGAACCTTCTTTTCCTCGGGAAGGACGGCAATATGATCGTCAATGAACATGCCATAATGCCTTCTACACAGGGTTGTGATGAATACGACCCGGGGACGATACTGGATTTCCTGAAGGGTAGTTGTCCGGGAACCATCACTGCTGATTTTACTGAACTTGCAAGGGATGCTGGTACCTATAAAGCGGCTAATGTTGCCATGATAGCAGCGGCAGCAGGTGCTGGTCTTTTGCCATTCTCCAAAGAATATCTGTGGGATGTGCTTGAGAAAATGATCCCTGAAAAGTACAGGGATGTTAATCGCAGGGTATTTGACAGGGCTATTGAAAGTGTTTCAGGGAATAACCGCAAGGTGATTAATAAGGATTGATCGCAGGGTGAGATGAATGTATAATTGTCACGATAACAACAGCCAGGAGCCTGCAGGGAATAAAACTGATATTGCCGAGGACAGGAATCTCTGTGATTATGATATATCCGTGGAAAAGAGAACTTCCAGTCTCATCGATCTTCTGAGAAGAGTTACAGAAGGCAGTCCATTTTATCAGAAAAAGTTTGCAGAAGCAGGCGTGGATATCAATGAAGTAAAAACGCTTGAGGACATCAGTAAATTACCTTTAACGACAAAAGAGGAACTCAGGGATGCCTATCCACTGGGACTTCAGGCTGTGCCGGACAAAGATATCGTGAGGATACACTCGTCTTCAGGCACCACTGGAAGTCCGGTTATCATTCCATACACAAAGCAAGATGTGGAAGTATGGGCTGATATGATGATGCGCTGCTATAAACTTGCAGGGCTCACAAATGTTGACAGGATACAGATCACTCCCGGTTATGGTTTATGGACTGCAGGTATTGGATTCCAGGCAGGTGCGGAACTTCTTGGTGCAATGGCTGTTCCAATGGGCCCGGGTAATACCGAGAAGCAGCTCCAGATGATGCTCGATCTTAAGTCAACGGCACTTGCAAGCACATCATCCTATGCCCTCCTGCTTGCGGAAGAAATCACAAAAAGGGGACTAAAGGATAAAATCAACCTGAAGGTCGGTATAATCGGTTCTGAACGCTGGAGCCCTAAGATGAGGGCACGTATTGAGAATGATCTGGGAATAGATACTTATGATATCTTTGGCCTGACCGAGATATATGGGCCTGGAATTGCACTTGACTGCCTGCTGCATGATGGTCTTCATTACTGGTCGGACCACCTGCTTTTTGAGATAATAGATCCTGTAACCGGGGAAACCCTGCCTGATGGAACTCTCGGTGAGCTGGTTATCACAACGCTTACAAAGGAAGGTGCACCGCTCATACGTTACAGAACAAGGGATTTGACACGTATATATCCGGAACCATGCAAATGTGGTTGTCCTTTCCCACGTATTGACCGTTTGCTCGGACGTACTGATGACCGTATCAAGATAAAAGCTGTGAATGTCTATCCCGGACAGATAGAGGATGTCATTCTCCGTGTTGAAGGCGTGAGCAGTGAATACCAGATTGTCCTTGAAAGGGATGCCGGCAGGGACACTATGCTTTTTAGGGTTGAGATCGAGAATGCCGATGATCCTGAAGTCAATAAACAGAGATCAAAGCAGATGAACAAGGCTTTCCATGATTTTATCGGCGTAAGCGTTGATGTGGAATGCGTTCCTATTGGAGCATTGCCACGTAGTGAAAAGAAGAGTAAGAGAGTTATCGATAACAGAGAGATGTGAGAACACATCACTCTTTATCCACAAGCACTGCATTGGTGATAACCACCTTTGCAGTGTACTCATCCCTTTCGATAACTTCCATTTCCCTTATCTCTATCTTTTTGTGATACATCGGTCCGTCAGTTACAAAACTTTCGAACTCGCCGCCCTCGCCTGCGACATTAAGGCCAATTTTCTCGTTGAGCTTGACAAGTTTCTCGATGTCTTTTTCTCCTATGATCCGTCCGACCCAGCTTTTGTCAAGGCCGTATGCGGCTACACTGCTGAAGATGAACTCAAATCCAATGTCTAAAAGTTGGTGCATCTCTTTTTCCTGGTCGATGTGCCACAGGGGTGAGAAAGCTTTTAGTCCGAGTTCGTCACATACCTTTTCTATCCTTTCACGCTGGTAATTGGAATACAGGGCACCAGTGACAATTCCTTCAATCCCATACTCGTTCTTTGCACGAATTATGGCATTCTTCATGTCATCCAGTTCTTTCTCTTTCTCACCCATTGTAAGCTCTTCAATTAGCGGCATTCCCATGGCTTCCGCCTGCAGGCGTGCAAGATCGATGTTTGGGGTGTGGAACATATATGAGTCGAGGTTCTGGCTCTTGATCGTGATAAGGCACTCGATGGAATAATTCTGCTGCTGCATTATGTGCATGGCATAGTTACTGTCCTTGCCTGAACTGAAAAGCACACCTAACTTGAGGTTTGGCTGGTTGTAGAATTGCTTCAGGTAATCTGTCTTTGTCTTGCATCCGGCTTTCTTTGCGAGTTTGCCGATGGCCTTATCGAAGCGGCTTCCATATTGAGCAGCCTGTTTTTTACGCTGGCTAACCTGAGCAGGAATTCCAAGCTCGTCGGCAAGCAGACGTAAAATAAGTTTGTTCTGCTCGTCGTTGATCTTGTACTCCGGTGGTATCTTGAGAGAATAATCCACGAATCTCTTGTCAAGATATGGTACACGTAACTCGATGTTGTTGTTCATGGAAACAACATCATCACGGTAAGTATTCTTCTCGTATATCTTCAGTACGTCGGCATAGCAGTCCCTGCTTATGTCTGTGGAACGCTTGTGGCGGTCATAACCTGCAAATACCTCATCGGCTCCGGAACCTGAGAACATGGCCCTGATACCATCTTCCTTTGCAGCTACACATGCTGCGTACATGGTCAGTGCAACTCCAACCTTTGGTACATTGGTATCTTCAACAAGCGGGACTACCTCTTTGAGGTAGGTCTCCACCTCGTCCAGTCCTATGCTTTTGACCTTCAGGTCGAGTCCAAGTTCCTCTGCCATCATCCGGGAGTATTCAATGTCAGGAGGAAGCTGTACTTCGCAGAGGCCTGCGGTGTAACAGGTAAAATCGATTCCCGGTTTTTTTCCCATCATCTTACACATGCATGCAATGATAGTGGAATCCANNCCCGCCGGAAAAGAGAATGCCGAACTTTTCATCAGGCATACGTATGGAAACAGCATTTTCCAGTAGTTCTCTCATCTGTTCTTCTACTTCTGTGATGCTACCTTCATGCAGGGGTGTTATGGAGAAGAATTCCCGGTTGTACTTCTCTATAATGCCGGTTTTGATGTTGTAGGCAAGTATTTCCCTTGGGTTAAGCTCTTTGATATCTGCATAGCCGTTACTTGCAAGTGCTTTCTTTTCAGAGGCAAAGGCAAAGCCATCGGAGAGGCTATACCAGAGTGGTTTGAGACCTACGATATCTCTTGTAATATAAACAGTGTCATCCAGCCAGTATGCCAATGCATAGACTCCGATGGTTTCGCGTAGTATTTCATCGATGACCCGCATGATATCCTTTTGTGACGTTATTCTGTCCCGTGTTCCGGATATCTGCTTCTCTATGAGCTTTATCAGCAGGTCTGCATCGTTCTGTGCTTCCATGCCGTATTTTTCTGCAAGTTCCTTCCAGTTGTAGATCTCGCAGTTTGCAACTATCTTTCCTTTATATGCGATGGGCTGGAGTACGAAGTTGACCATAGAATGCAGCCGGTGTCCGAGCACATTCTTTTGTGGGATACCGGTGTCAAGTTCAAGGAAATTGACGTTTTCTGCACAGTAGAGTTCGTTCTCAGTACAAATCCCTATACCATCCAGTCCCCTGTTCTTTGTTATTTCCAGGGCTTGAAAGGTATGTTCCACTGCATTTTCGTTGTTGAAGAATCCTGTAATTGAGCACATATTTTCAGTTAATAAGAGTATTTTTGCTTCTGAAAAGCGCTACAGTCTGATAAAGGCTTTGAGTATATTATATACACTGAAGTAGAAAAAAAAGAAATGGGAAGAAATAATGAAAAGTAAAATGTGGTATTCTCAGGGCTTGCATTCCAGAGCAATACGTTCTTCCGGTTTAAGGGAGATATAGTATCTTAATATATCCTCCGGATCAATGTCCACGCCAAGGCTATATCCTTTTGCTCTGCCACTTCTGAGGAAACGTTCTTCCTTTTCGTGTTTTCTGAACATGAGGGCTTGAACTTCTTCGTCATCAAGCTTTGACATATCTACTTTCTTGAGAAGACCTATGAGCAAAAAGTTGTTCTCGATACGTTCGTAAATACTTTCCGTCTTGTTCTCTACCTTCTTTTCAGGCTCGAAGAGGTATGCAGTCTCACCGTTAGAACCTCTGTATTCCAGTGATATCTTCTTGAGTACCAGTTTCCCATTCTCGCATACCAGAATTTTGCGCTCAGTCTTCATTTCATTGCCTCTGTTTGTTTTTTGCAGAATACAAGTCCACAGATATTTATGCAAGTCATGAGATTGTACTACCAATTTACAATCTATTGTGTTTGTTCTACATTTCCAGTTTTCTCAATTCAATATTTATACTTTTCTACACAACAGTATCTAATTATAATGATGATGATGAGATGTTATTTTTCAATCTGTTCTGTTAATAAATGGATGCAAGATATGAAATAGAAAGACTTTCAAAAGGCATAGAATAGTCACAGGATTGGAGTCACATGTTCAACGAATTAAAGAATACTATCAGAGCATCTATCTTGCCATTAGTAAAATGGATTCCCTTATCTCCAAATTCACTTACTCTTATAGGTTTACTCATTAGTATCTGGGCTGCAATCGCATTTTCAAAAGGGAATCTTCTGGCAGGCGGTTTGCTCATACTCTTTAGCGGTCTCTTTGATATGATAGACGGTGCCGTTGCAAGAGCAAAAGATCGTATGACTGCTTTTGGCGCAGTGCTTGATTCAGTATGTGACCGCTATGCTGACGCTATTATCTTTGTAGGTATTATCTATGGTGTTATTGCCGGAACTATCATAGAGACAACTCTTTTTTCAGTTCCGCTGTGGCTTTGGGTCGTATTTGCTATCATGGGTTCGTATCTTGTAAGCTATGTGCGCTCAAGGGCAGAAACAGCAGGCGCAACAGCCATGAATATAGGGGTAGCTGAGAGGCCGGAGCGCATGATGATACTTGTGGCAGGGGCACTGAGTGGTTATCTGGGAGAATCTGTCGTTATTATCGTGATCCTTACTCATATAACAATGATTCAGCGGCTGCTTCATGCAAAAAGGTCACTTGCATGAGAAGATTATATCTGCAATGCAAAGGTTATAATAGCAGACGTTATTATTTATGCCTGAGTTTATCTTATATTATATATATCATCAAATGAGAGATGAGGATTCCAAATGCAATATCAAGCAGATGTAACCATTGAACTTAAAACCGGTATGCTTGACCCTGAAGGTACAACCATCAAAAGGGCACTTGAACACCTTGGATATGAAACCGAAAGTGTGAAAACAGCTAAAAAGTACACTATTGATCTCCAGTCTGAGAATATCCATGCTGCAAGGGAAACAGTAGAGGAAATGTGCCAGAAACTGATCGCCAACCCAATAATCCATAATTATTCCATTTCCTTGAGGGAATTGCAATGAGTATTGGTATTGTACAGTTTGGTGGCAGCAATTGTGACCTTGACGTGTTGCATGTCCTGAAGGATGTTATCGGAGTTGACGCTGAACTTGTATGGTACAAGGAAGAAAACCTGAAACGTTTTGAAGGCATAGTCATCCCCGGAGGTTTCTCATACGGTGATTACCTCAGGGCAGGCGCTATTGCTGCACGTACTCCTATTATGAACTCGGTCAAGGAACTTGCAGAAGCAGGTAAACCTGTGATGGGTATCTGTAATGGTTTCCAGGTTCTCACAGAATCCGGACTTCTCGAAGGTGCACTCACAACCAACGACTACCCCAAGTTCAGGTGTGAACCTACTTTCCTGAGGGTTGAGTCCACAGACACACCTTTCACTTCAAAGTTCAAAAAAGGAGATGTCGTCAGCATTCCTATTGCCCACATGGAAGGTAACTTCTATGCAGATGAATCAACACTTTCAATGCTTGAGGATAACGGTCAGGTAGTATTCCGGTATGCAGACAAAGATGGCAAGGTAACTGATGAAGTAAATCCTAATGGCTCACAGGAAAACATTGCCGGTATCGTAAGTGCAAAAAAGAATGTACTTGGTATGATGCCACATCCTGAGAGAGCATCCGAGGAGATTCTGGGTTCAAAGGACGGAATCAGAATATTTGAATCAATGGTGGAGTTCATCTCCAGCAAATGATTCTTTTCCTTTTTTTCTTCTTATTTTGCTTCTTGTTCTTATTCATTCTCTGGTTTCATAACATTCTCTGCAGTTTTCCAGGAATGCCTTACAAAATCCGGTAGTTCTCCATGCTCCTTATACCAGTCTGCAAGAAACTGTTTTGTTTTAGGGTCTGAAGGATAACCACTGCCAAAATCCACGCCAAAATCGTCTTTGAGTTCTTCTATCAATGCGTCCCTTCGCACTTTGGCTACAATTGAAGCTGCAGAAACAACCGGGTAAGTGGCATCAGCCCGGTGCTTAGAGATGATGGATAATTTTCTGGCTTTTTCAGGATAGCTCTTTCTGTACTCTTCAAGAAGTCTTTTCCCGAACCTATCCTCATTCACGTCGGCTGCGTCCACGTAGGCTTTTTCAGGATGGAGATGTCCAAGTACTTTTGAAAATGCAACGACCATAATATCGTTCATACTCATGAGTTTTCGAAGTTCATCGATCTGACTGGCTGATATCTCAAGGACAAATATATTTTCTGAGTATTTCTCTATCTGTCCGGCAAGCTGGGGTCTTTTTTTAGGACTTATCTTTTTTGAGTCTGCAACACCAAGGTTCTTCAATGTGTTTGTTTTTGCCTCGTCCAGCAGCACTCCTCCGACACACATAGGTCCAATGACCGGTCCTTTCCCGGCTTCATCTATTCCAGCTATCTTCATGATATCTTCCTGAACTCCGCTATCGATATCAATGCCGGTAATCATAAAAAAAGGATTTGCCAAAGGGTTCAGATAAATAATGTGAATATCGTATACCCTATGGCTATCATAATTGTAGAATGCTTAAGTCCTGACAGTACACTACCTTCACCCATTGCACCTGCCATAAGTCCGGAACTGAGTCCCTGTAGTATGGATGCATGCTTGAAAAGACGGGTGTAGTATTCAAGGTCAAAGTTTCCAAGGAATCCCCCAGCCGTTGAACCGGATGATGCCATCTGTTGTCCTGCTTCTGCCATTTCTGTAAGGAATGTTGTAGAAATAACGTATATGACACCAACAAAGACCATGAACGATATGTAAATGATGACAATATAGATCATCATGCTCATACCACGCTCTCTTTTCATTCCCTGTTCCGAAGATGCATCTCTGGCAGCTACCATGAGTACTTCTCCGATATCTCCACTGGACTCGTTAGCTTTTGTTATGAGTGAAAGGGATCTTGTGACCACCTGTGTTCTCAAACGGTTCGCAAACCTGATCAGCCCGTCGTTTATCTCAAGTCCCCAGAAGATATCATGCCATATTTTCTTGATCTCTTTGCTTAATGAGTCTGTATCTGACTTTGCCATGAGTCTGATGGCATCCCTGAGGGTCATACCCGTTTCATTGGTGCTGGCAAGTTTCTTGAGGAAATCCGGGAAACTGCTCTCAAGTTTCCTTTTCCTTCTGGCCTTCAGTTCATGGAATATTGAAAGTGGTACTATGACTATGAATAAGGCCAGGACTAATTTATCGTCAATGAAATCAATGAGCAGCAGGGGGTTGCGAGCAACGTTCATATTCATGAACAGTGGGATGAAAATGACAAGCAATGCCAGAGGTATTGTCACTGCAAGCGTTGCCAGCGGATTTTGATACATCGGTGCAAGAGGATTGTTCAGTATATTCCTAAGTGCAAGTGATTTTTTTGATTTAATGAATCCCTCAAAGCAATTTCTTTCACGGACCTTTTCTTCACTTTCATCAATGAGATCATCGTTCTCATCATATGTCTGCTCCAGATTTTTAGGAACATCCGGTATTCCATGATCAAGTGTCTCATTGGTTGGAAGCAGTTTAGGTTCTCCCATTTCGGTGGGTGTGATGATGCTGATCATCACTACAAACATCAATGAACCCACAGGCAGGACTGCGTAGATGATAGCAGATACCATGGTCGTCGTTCCTGAACCCATAACAGCCATCATAACACCCATGATGATTATGAAAAGGGGTCCAGCTACGAATGCAGTAACATATGATTCGGCCAGAAGTCCCAGTGTTTCAAGGAAACCTTTCTGGTCAACCTCTGCTTTTATCAGGTATTGTTCTGACTTATCACGGAAATAATTGGGAATATTTCCACCACTGTCAATGACTGTCAGGAGATTGTATATAAGGTCCTGGAATCTGTCAGATGGTGTGATCTCTGAAGCGCTGGAAAGTGCTGTTCTCAGATCATGACCGAAATAATCCATATCCCTGACGATGGAGTCGACTTCCTTTGAGACTTCTCCATACGTGTCTTCTGCACTTGCAATGGCCCTGAAGATATCAATGATATTCATTCCGCCCTTACTCAATGCGTACATAAAGGTAACAGCATAAGGAAGCTGCATGTCTATCTTTGATTTTCTTTCACTTGCCTGGAAGCCAGGGAATANNCTCCGCCCATTCCCAGCATGAATACTATGGTTATGAAGAATGACAGGAATATCTCCTTATACTCAAGGAGTGCAGCCATCCGGGGGCTGAATGTGATATTTGTCAGCTGGTCCGGTAAACCGACCAGTACGATAACAGTGTATGTCAGGAAAAGCCCGACAAGAGCGCCCACTATTCCGGCAATTATGGAATAGAATATGGCATTTGAAATATACATCTCATGTGAGATGGGTATGCGTGCCTGATTCAACTGCTTCTGAAGGTTCTGGTAATTTTCTTTTTTGGCTTTTATCCTGTCACCTATCAGTACAAAAGGAATCCTTTTCATTATATTGATATAAACAGTTGTTTTTTTAGTATAATGGTCAATATCGAATTTCTTTTTAGGTCTCTTTGAATTTGATTTCTGGTTTGCAACAGTCCTTTTCTTTTCCGGCTCCTGAAGGTCTGGCGACTCTGCTGAAATAGTATCTGTCTGATCATTTTCGATCAGCTCATCAGAAGTTTCTTTGATTTCCGTCACAGTATCCCACCAGTAATTACGCTAGCTTCAATTTTCTCAGGACCTTTTCCGGTGTTGACTGGTAAGCGTTTATGATATCCGATATTTCCTGGAAATCGGTAATATCATTGTTGACCATGTGTTCAAGGATCTTCTGGCGATAATATAATTCCTGGTCTATCCTTCCCTGTCCCCAGCCACGTCTCATCTTTATGTCGAAAAGGGCTTTTGACTCACCTGTGCGGATGAAAATGTCGGATTCGGAATCCCAGACAAAGATATCATTTGTCCTGATGTTCCTTGTATTCGGATCGATATCAATGATCTCTACCAGTTTGATGTTTCTCCTTACACGTTTACCCTTGGTATATGTCTGGGACTGTATACTCATGATATCAAGTGCCTGTATCATTGTACGCGGGACACTGATGGGTGGGTTTTCCAGTCTGTGGATTGCAGAGGCCACAGAGTCAGCATGCATTGTGGAGAATGTCGTGTGTCCGGTGGACATTGCCTGGAAAAGCGTGAGAGCTTCCTTACCTCTTACTTCACCCACAAGCAGGAATTCCGGTCTCTGTCTCAGTGCAGCTTTCAGCAGGTCATACATATCAACTGCACCTCGTTCATCTGCTGTGAACGAATCCCTTGTAATACTTGGTATCCAGTTTTGATGAGGCAGTTTGAGTTCCCTTGTATCCTCAAGAGTAATGACCTTGGCTTTTTCAGGGATGAATAGTGATACAGCGTTAAGGGAAGAAGTTTTACCGGACGCAGTACCTCCGGCATAGATCAGACTCTTGTTGTTCTCGATACAAAGCCACAGGTATGCCATTGATTCTGATGAGAAAGTACCCCATTTGACAAGGTCCACAGGTGTGATAGGTGTGTCACTGAACTTACGTATGGTAAAGGTACTGCCGTGTGCAGTTACGCTTGTACCAAGTGTCATCTGTATCCTTGAGCCGTCGGGCATTGTGGCGTCGATCATTGGTTCTGCAACAGATATGTGCTTTCCACTTCTCTGCGCCATCTGTATGATGAAAGAATTGAGCTCGTCCTCTTCATAAACAACATTTGTTGCAATGTTCTGGTGTGCTCTGTGATAAAGGAAAATAGGTGTGTCGTGACCGTTGCCTGATACATCCTCTATAGAATCATCTTTCATCAGGGCGTCTATCTTTCCGAACCTGACGAAATCCCTCTTGATGTAGTATGAGATCTTTTCAAGCATAGGGGGTGTGATCTCTATGGTATAATCCTGTATGATGGACCTGATCTTTGCTTCAAGGACGGCTTCCTTGTCTTCATCGCTATCATCTATGTCTTCTACAAGCAGTACATCTCGAAGCCTGTCTTTTATTTCATGAAGGAACGTATGCTCAAATTCAGTAAGTTCCGGTTCAACAATGTAGTAGAGATGGTTATTCTTGTCTTCATTGTACAATATTACAATGAAAGCATATGGCTCATTTACCCAGTAACGTTCAATTTCCTGATAACCTTCAACATCTTTAAATTCTGCAATAGGGCCATGTATTTCAGTATCATATGGCTCTATCTCTATCTCCGTCCTTTTGAAAAGGGTTCTTATTTTGTCAACAAAGCTCAGTTTCTCTTTTTCCTTGCCTTGTTCATCTTCCTTTTCTTCAGTCATTCCAGAATTTTCTTCTTCTGGTGTGATGTCTGTTTTTGATTCATCTTCCGGGAGAGTGTGACTCTTTATTCCGTCTTCTTTTGTGAGCGGCTCTGGTATTTCCTCATCCTCATCTGCTAAGGACATTAGAATGTCCTTTTTCAGATCATGCTTTATACTTTTTGGAGGTCCGAAGTTAGGTGATCTTGGAAGCAATATTCCTATTTCCTCTTCCTCAACTTCTTCATCCTCTTTTTCTAAACCACCATTATTTGATGCATCCTGATCAGGATCATCTTCAGAATCCGGGTCATTTTCTTTTTTGTCAAGGATGTGTGCAAAATCCTTTTCGAATCTATCTTCGGATTCCTTTATTTTTGATATTTCTTTTAGAATATCCAGATTATCTATTTCGTCATCAGATGCTTCATTTTCAAGTACTTCATTATCCTGCATACCATCATCCTTTTCCCCGTTTTCCTCTATCGATGAATCTTCCGTTTGCAGCACTTCTTCATCTGATAGTTCCTTTTGATTTTCATTTTTACTGCCACTGTTAGAATAGTTATTTTCAGGAGCATTTAATTGGGCATCAGCCATCGTTTCACCATTTGATGCATAAATTTGATTATTATGAAATTCTGAGAGTCAAACACACATAATTATTATGTGCATATTATATTTATAATGGTTATTAAAGGTATTGTCCGGATGTACCTTTTTGCCTGGGAATTAAATCCGAACAGTGTTATCCGCTTTTATCGTTAATATTGCTATGAATTTTATATGTTCATCTCTATATACTTCATGTACATAAAAAACAATATAAATGTATAAATATATTCGCTATTTTAACATGCATGTACAAATCTATTGGTTTACATGAGTTTTAATGTACATTCAATTGGTTTTGGGTCAGAATGCAATAGCGATATTGTAAAGCTTGCGGGTCTGCTATGGAAAGAAATTGTCTTTGGCGGTCATTTGTTCGCAACGGGTTCTGTATCTGTAATAATGGCCTGCGCTACTGTATTTATGGTCCCCGTAAGTCTGGACATTCTGTTTGTGTCCTATCTGTTGTTCTATGCGATATACCTGTATGATTATTCAGCAGGCGCATCTTCAGATAAGTTGACAAATGAGGAACGAGCCCGTTATCTTCAATGCAAAAATAAAAGTAAATGCATAGTTGTCGCGGTATCTGTACTCATGTTCATGGTGCTTCTCACATTCGCAAATACCATTACAATTCTGATCGGTCTGGGCATTCTGGCACTTGGTCTTCTTTACGGGAGTCATTTCAAGAAACTTACAAAAAAAATACCTGCGTTCAAGAATGTTTTTGTTTCACTTGTATGGTCTTTTATGGCACTGTTCCTGTTTGTGTATTATTCGCTCCCCATAACGTATGGTGCGCTTATGCTTGCACTTTTTATCTTCATCAGGATGATGAATATCCAGATACTTTTTGATGTAAGGGATGTGGAAGGAGATATTGAAGCTGGCCTTTTGACAATTCCTGCTTTGTTTGGGGAAAAAAAATACCCTTTCATTTTGCGTATGATCAATTTCGTGTCGATATTCTTTGTCATTGTATGTGTTATTCAGGGCTTGCTTCCGTTCTTTACGCTGGCAATTATGCCAATGTTCTATTACGCTGTCACTTATATTGATAAGGTAGTGGAATCAAGGAAGAATTATTCTTCATACGTCTTTGCAGCATGCGAGCCTATTATGTGGGCACTGCTTATCTTTGCGGGAAGATATGTTGCTATGTTCAATATCATATCCTGAGGGATAATTCAGAATTCGGTGGCGATACCTCTCTAATCTTCAATATAAACAAAAACATTAAATGTAAAGCTGGATATGTTCTGCTAGATTATAGATAGAAGTAAACAGGGAAGGAAAGAGGAAAACCCGATGCCGATTATAACCTTACCATATAATGACCTTGAAGAATTGACAGGAACAGACAAGGATACTATAATTAAGCGCGTGCCTATGATAGGCGCAGATATCGAGCGCATAGAAGATGATTCTATAGATATCGAGTTCTTCCCCGACCGTCCGGACCTTTATAGTGTAGAAGGCGTGGCACGTGCACTGCGTGGTTTTCTGGATATTGAAACCGGTTTTTGTGAATACGAGGTAAAGCCATATACTGTTGAAATTACAAAGGACAGGGATATTGATTCTGTCCGCCCGATATTTGGCTGTGCCATTGTCAGGGGTGTTTCCTTTAGTTCCAGTGCCATAAAGACCCTTATGGACCTTCAGGAGTCCCTTCACTGGGGACTTGGGCGTGACCGTAAAAAGGTGTCCATAGGTGTTCATGACCTTTCAAAGGTTCAGGCGCCTTTCCGCTATATTGCGGCAGACCCTGAGTACAGTTTTGTTCCTCTTGACTTCACAGAACCAATGACAATGAAGGAGATACTTGAGAAGCATCCAAAAGGTACACGTTTCGCACATATACTTGACGGTTTTGACAGGTATCCTCTGATCCTTGATGTTAATGATAATGTTCTTTCATTCCCTCCGATCATTAACGGCACTCTTACAATGGTCACTGAGGAGACCACTGACCTTCTGGTGGATGTTACCGGTTTGAGCAACGAGGTCTATACCGCGCTCAATATTGTTACAACAGCACTTGCAGAGCGTGGCGGTCAGATCGAGTATGTGAAAGTGGTAAATGCCGATGGCACAGAATCCATTCCACTTGACCTCAGTCCGATGATAAAGGTACTGAACAGGTCTGAGATCGATGGGCTCATTGGTATGGAACTTCCGGTTGCCGAGATAATAAAACAGCTTAACAGGATGGGATTTGGCGCAAAGGAGCTTGATAATGACCGTATTGAGGTCATGGTTCCTCGCTATCGTGCTGATATCCTGGATAATTCTGACATCATTGAGGATATAGCAGTAGGATACGGTTTTGATAAGATACCTGCCGTGTTCCCTATGAACGCCACCGTGGGCAAATCCCACAGGATATCCGACACAAGTTCCGATATGCGCGAAATAATGACCGGACTTGGTTATTCGCAGGTCATGCCCTTCACCCTCACAAGTGAGAAGGTGCACTTTGACTGGATGTGCAGGGACAGGACAGATGATGTGACATACGTCCTGCACCCAATAAGTGAGGATCAGACCATGGTCAGGACGACCATATTGCCAAACCTTGTGGAGATCCTCTCCATGAATCAGCACAGGGAACTGCCACAACGTATATTCGAGGCTGGAGATGTTGTAATTGATGGCCAGAACGGCCTGCATCTCGGGGCTGTATCCATTCATGCACAGGCCAATTTCACAGAAGTAAGGGAACTGGTGGATGCCCTGATGCGTGAACGCCTGGTGGAATATGAGATTGTTGAATCAGAAGACCCTGCTTTCATGGAAGGCAGAAGGGCTGATATAATTGTTAACGGCAAGAAGATAGGTGTCATGGGGGAACTGTTCCCTCAGGTGATAGTCAACTTCGGACTTGGACAGCCTATTGTTGGATTTGAGATCGATCTGATGGACCAGTAAGGTCTGTCATCTTCTTTTTATTTTGGGCTTTGTTAACTAAAAATAGTTATATAGATTGAGTGCTTATATCTCAGTATGAACTGTCCT
>DAZF01000059.1 GCA_002507205.1 Methanolobus sp. UBA32
GAAGTCATTGATGTCAGTGGTAATGTAGACACAACCTGGGACTATGATGTAGATGTTGGCGACCAGTCTGATGTAATCGTCTTCAGAGTACTCGTCACCGATGTATTCCAGGGTCAGGTAGACAGCCTTGCAGTTGTTGAAGGTCTCTGGCTCCTTGACTACGAGAACATTCTTGAGATCGAATCTGCAGATGAATTCGGAGAACTTGAAGTCGATTCAGTTTCCAACAAGATTGCAATGTTCAACTCTGGTACAATCACTCTGTCCGCAGATAAGGAAATTGATCTTGCAGAAGGTTTCATGCTCAAGACCGCAGACAATTCCTCAACACTCAGATACTATCCATTCGTTGAGAGAACAATCGGTGAAGGCGTTATAGTAGATGATTCTGAAGCAGGCCCATCTGAAGAAGAAATGCCTGCTGAGGAAGAAGTTTCTGAAGAAGAAATGCCTTCCGAGGAAAATGTAACTGAGGAAATGCCTGTTGAAGAAGAAGAAGAGCCTGCAGAAGAAACTGCTGAAGAAGAATCCCCTGGATTTGAAGCAGTATTCGCAGTAGCTGGTCTCCTTGCAGTAGCATACCTTGTTAGAAGAAACTAAAATATTTAAAATAAAGAAGGGGTAATCCCTTCTTTCAACCTTTTTTTATGATTAAGCTTTTTTCAAAGAGGTGTAACCATGCTCAAAAAGATTATTTTGGTTTTAATAATCTGTGTTTTCATGTTATCAATCTCCGGTTGCACGGATGAGGTTGTTGAGGAAACTCCTGAAAATACAGATATCACAAATACGATTTCAGAAGGTGCCAGTGGCCAGAGTCTTATGCCAGTGGATGATCTTCCTGATGGTTATGAATTCCTGGGCTCTCGTGAGCTGTCTGCTGAAAAGGTAGAAAATGAATATGTTTCAGTGGAAGGCTTTGTAGCAGGCTCAGAAGGTCTGTACATGTATCTGAATTCGACAGATGTTTATGTTGATGTTATAGAAATGGACAGTTCTGTTTCAGCGGAAGATTTCATAGTTCAGTATAAAGCAGGCTTCAGGGAATTATCTTCAGGCTCACGCTTTACAGAAGAGATCATTAATGGTCATTCTGCCGTGAGAATACTTGAATATGTCACAGTTGATAAAGATAATATTCCTCGATACACTTACATATGGAACAATGGCAACTTTGTCTTTGTTGTAGGTGGCGCGACAGATGATCATGTTGTTTTGAGTGCATTGGCTGAGGCAACCGGGTATTGACCCATGCCAATTTTTTTGATTTTTCTGGAGGCAGTTGCTCTTTCAATCGATACTCTTTAATATTACCTTGTCCTTTTAGGTGCTGCACTGCCCGGATAGCCTAGTTGGTTGGGGCGCCAGACTCATAGGGAATAAAATTCCGTGCGTCCAAATCTCCTGAGATATCTGGAGGTCGCGTGTTCGAGTCACGCTCCGGGCATTCATTTTTTTATTTATCTAAACTTCAACGCAAAGCATATATGCTGCAAACCTGTAAGGTAGTTCATGAACTTCCAGATACTGGACGCTGATTATGTTGGGCATGAAAGTGGCCCTGTGATACGTCTTTTCGGTAGAGCCGAAGACGGAAAAAGCGTCTGCTGTTTTGTACCCGGATTTGAACCATATTTCTTTATCAATGCTGAAGGCGAGCTTGATAAACTTTCCACCATGCTCAAAGAGCGCTTCGATGTCATTAAAAAGGTGGATATTGTTCCTAAATTTGAACCAGTGGGATTCCAGGTATCAAAAAAACCCATGCTCCGGGTAACCACTATGGAGCCACGCAACGTTCCTGAAATACGTGATGAAGTGCTTACACTTCCTGGTGTAAGGGAGGTATATGAAACTGATATACTTTTCAGGAATCGATTCCTGATAGACAAGGGCCTGCACGGGATGGGATGGGTTAGTGTAGAACCTGTATCTGATAGTCCTTTTTCCAGCGAAAAAATATACTGTGATTCGGTTTTTACTGCTGATTCCTTTGAGGAAATAGAAAAACTATCTATCGCTCCTCTTAAGTACTTTTCATTTGACATTGAATGCCTTCCGATCGGAGGTTCAATGCCAGTCCCGGAAACTTCTCCGGTGATCATGGTAAGTATGTCATTCAGTCCTGCATTCAATGGTCATGATACCATTGTTCTTGTTGCAAAGCAAGTTGAAGGAACAGATGCTGATGTTGAATGTTTTGATTCTGAAACTTTAATGTTAAATCGTTTTTTTGAGATTTTCCAGGAATACGATGCTGATGTTATATCCGGGTATAATATAAACGGTTTTGACATTCCTTACATTGCGGACAGAGTCGCCATGCTTGCTGGTTCCGGGGACAATGTACGATCTACGGTGGGTCGTGACGGGAGGATTCTGAGTTACCGTAGGATCGGTAACCGGACAATGGTCTCTATTCCCGGAAGGGTTGTCGTAGATGCGCTACCTCTTATAAGAAGTCAATACAGTCTTAAACGTTATACTTTAAGGAATGTCGCAAAAGAGCTCCTTGACAGGGAAAAACTCGATGTGGCACCATCTGAGATGGAAGAATACTGGAATGATTCCGGTGAAAAATTGCTCAAATTCATAGATTATGCACGCAGGGATTCTGAACTTGCCATGGAACTTTTCCTGAAGCTCCAGCTTCTTGACAAGCATATTGCTATAGCTCAGGTGAGCGGTTCCCTTCTTCAGGAAGTAGTGGATGGCGGACAAACATCCATGGTGGACAATCTGCTTCTCAGGGAATACGGAAAACAGGATCGTGTAATCCCTCCTAAACCCAGTGATGAACTGGTTGCCATGAGAAATCGCAGTAGTGAAGGACTCAAGGGTGGCGAGGTTCTTGAACCAAAGAAAGGCCTTCTTGAAAATGTCGTGATCCTTGACTACAAATCACTTTATCCAACCATCATGATGGCACATAATCTCTGTTACACTACTGTAGTGGAGCAGGACCGTCCTGATGCGGAAACAATAAAGCCTCCCTCGGGTGGGGAATTTGTGCCTGCTGAAGTCTCTAAAGGAATAATGCCATCTATTCTTGAAAGTCTGCTACAGCGAAGGGTGGAAACCAAGAAGAAGATGAGAAATGCCGCAAGTGAATCCGAATATCGTGTTCTTGATGCCACTCAGCTTGCGCTTAAGATATTACTTAACAGTTTTTATGGTTATTCCGGTTATACGCGGGCAAGATTGTATAGCATGGCCCTTGCAAATGCCGTTACAAGCTTCGGAAGAAATAACATTCTCAATACCCGTGCCATAATTAATGGTACTATCAGTAAGGTCATATTGAGGGATGGTTCTGCATATTTTACTGAAGAGTTGTCTTCTATCAATGCAGATGATAATATCGTGTCCCTGTCGGTAGTTTATGGTGATACGGACAGTGTATTTGTCCAGTGCAGTTCAAAAAAGGAGGTATCTCTTGATGATGCCGGACTTGTGGGAAGCAAGATCGCTGCCATGGTCTCTGGTTCACTTCCTGACCCAATGGAGCTCGAGTTCGAGTCTATTGCAAAGCGTGCTCTTTTCATTGCCAAGAAACGCTATGCTATATGGGTCTTTGAACGCTCGGGCGATGAGTGGAAGGAAGATATAAAGGTCAAGGGTATGGAGACCGTTCGCAGGGACTGGTGTGAACTTACCTCTAAGACTCTGAACACTGTTCTTGGAATGGTACTCAAGGAAGGCGATGTGGATGGTGCTGTCAGCCATGTACGTACTGTTGTTGATAATGTGAGAAATATTGATGTAAGGAAAGATTCCGAAATTATCGAAGATCTTACCATGACTCGTATGTTCTCTAAAAAAGCTACCAGCTATAAGAACAAGCAGCCTCATCTGACGGTCGCAGAAAAGATTGAACGCAGGACAGGTTCTCCTCCTCCTGTGGGTGAGCGCATACCATTTGTAATTGTGGCAGGAAAAGACCTGTTTGTAAATCGCGCTGAAGATCCTGAATATGTTCGGGAGAACAACATTCCTATTGATGTGGACTATTACATTAAGAAACAGTTGTTGCCGCCTGTAGAGCGGATACTTGGCGTGTTTGGGGTTGACATGGCAAACCTCGATTATGACTCTAAGCAAATGGGTCTTTTTGATTTTTCAGACAAGCCACAGGATTCTCCTGTTGAACGTGTTAACAAAAAAGATGTGGAGGTCCAGCCTCCTCAACAATCCGGGGATAAAAAGTCTCAAAGCTCCCTGTTTGACTTCTAATTCAGGTCTTCTCTTATCCCGGATGCAATATAGACCACGCTCTCGCAAATATTGCATGCGTGGTCTCCTATCCTTTCCAGATAGCGGATTACAAATAACAGGTGGGATGCATTGTTTATTATAGTCTCATCCTGTGCCATCATGCTGATAAGCTCTTTCCACACTTCATAGAACGTTCTGTCAATCTCATCATCCAATTTGGCAACGGACTCTGCCAGCTTTACATCATTGTTTTCAAAAGCTATCATTACCTGCTCAAGCATGCTCTCGGCTGTCTCTGCCATCTGTGGTATGTCTATAAGGGGTTTGATGTGTTCGCCTTCTATTTTTTTCGTGCTTTGCGCGATATCTACTGCCAAGTCACTCATTCTTTCGAGGTCTATAGCTATTTTGAGGCAGGAAGTGACAAGTCTCATATCTCCTGCAGTGGGACTTTGCAACGATATGAGTTGAGCCACACACTTTTCAATTCTCAATTCGTAATCATCGATTACCTGATCTCCATCAATAACACTTTCTGCAAGTTCTATATCAAGATCCTTCAGAGCTTCAATGGAGTTATGTATGGCATCCTGAGACAATTTTCCCATCTGTATTATGCTATTCCTTAGAATGGCAAGTGTTTCCTGGTATCTGGTACGTGTCATATCTTCACCCGAATCTTCCCGTAATATAATCCTCGGTTGCCTTCTCCTGAGGGCTTTCAAATATTTGTGTAGTCCTGTCAAACTCCACAAGATCTCCTGTCAGGAAAAAGCCGGTGTAATCTGAAATCCTGGCAGCCTGTTGCATATTATGCGTAACGATGACTATTGTGTAATCCTTCTTGAGTTCAAGAATCAATTCTTCTATCTTGCTTGTAGATATTGGGTCCAGTGCGCTGCAAGGTTCATCAAACAATATCACTTCTGGTTTAACTGCAAGTGTCCTGGCAATGCATAACCTCTGTTGCTGTCCGCCACTCAGGTCCAATGCAGATTTATCGAGTCTTTCTGATACTTCTCCCCACAGTGCTCCTGATTTCAGTGCTTCCTCAACAATGCCGTCTATATTCTTTTTGCTCACGCCATGGATGCGTGGTCCATAAGCGATGTTGTCATGGATGGACATAGGGAATGGGTTTGGCTTCTGAAATACCATCCCTACTCTTTTTCTGAGGTCTACAACATCAACGTCCTTTGAATATATGTTCTGCTTGTCAATATGTATTTTTCCTTCGATACGACAACTTTTCACAAGGTCGTTCATCCGGTTGAGGCACCTGAGAAAAGTTGATTTGCCGCAACCTGAGGGGCCTATTAGTGCTGTGACGCTGTTTTTTGGAATATCAATGGATATGTCATGAAGTGCATGGTTATCTCCGTACCACAGGTTAAGGTCTCTGACCTCTATCTCTGTTCCGTTCTCGTAAGCTTCTGGCATGTAATTACCTCTTGGATATAATGTAAAATTGGA